>CAZKMH010000123.1:0-9349 GCA_964553395.1 uncultured Rikenellaceae bacterium
TCTTTAATCTTTTCTTTCAGGTAAATGCCGATATCCTGATGCAGGATATTACCTGATGCATCCTTTTCCAGTTCGCCGGATTCAAACAGCTCCTGGCCGGCGCCTTCGGCAACCACCACCACCGCATGGTGTCTTTCCTCAAGGCGTTTGCGCAGCACCTTGAGGAATCCACGGGGTCCGTATAATTCGAAAGATATTTCGGGTACCAGCACAAAGTTAGCTTCCTGGTTTGCCAGTGTAGCGCTAGCTGCAATAAATCCTGAATCACGCCCCATCAGTTTAACGACTGCAATACCGTTATGAGCACCCGAAGCCTCGTTATGTGCATTACTGATAATGTCATTTGCAATAGAGAATGCAGTTTCAAATCCGAATGATTTCTGGATCAGATCAATATCATTGTCAATGGTCTTGGGAATGCCTGCGACGGCTATTTTAAGTTTTCGTTTTTTGATCTCTTCGTGCAGGGCATGCGCGCCTCTTAAGGTTCCGTCGCCACCGATGCAGAAAAGAATGTTAATACTCAGTATTTCAAGGGTATCCACCATTTCTTCAACATTCTGGTTCCCGCGCGAAGATCCCAGAAAAGTACCACCCGAAAGATGTATGTCGCTGACCATGGGAGCAGTAAGCTCAACTACCGGGTGGTTGAATTTCGAAATCAATCCTTCAAACCCGTATTTTATTCCAAGGACCCTGCTTATTCCATACCTGTAGAAAAGTTGATTTACTAAACTACGGATCACATTATTGACACCCGGACACAATCCTCCGCATGTAACTATTCCGACTTTGGTTTTGGCAGGTTCGAAAAAGATATTCTCTTTTGGACCTGCCTTCTCAAACGATACAGGCAGTTTGTCTGTTTCTTTTATTTGATTGAAATGATCCAGTGTAACGTCGTAAAGGATCCTTTCGTTATCGTTTACAAATTTATAAACCGGGCTGTCATCTCTCTGTCCTTGTTTGAGAGGGGTCACGACATTTCCACTTCCAAGTGAAGTGACCAGAAAATCCTCATACTTCATTTTCTAAAAATTCAATTAATTAATTCTCCACGGTTGAAAAGAGTATATTTTCAACCGGTGCAAAATTAATTGATTTTTTGAATGATTGATATATAAAGAGACCGGTTTATCTGTTGATAATCAGGTGGTGAGTTTTATATTATCAATAGATGATCTGTTTGATTCTCCCGATAAGGCCGTTATCGAGCATGACCTTGATTCCGTGAGGATGCATCGGTGCTGTTGTAAGGACTTCCTTTACGCACCCTCTGGTTAGTCTGCCAGTTCGTTTATCCTCCTTTAACTCAATCATTACTGAAATCCCCGGCTTAACATTTACCCTGCGAGTTCCTTCCATAATCAACAATACTAATGAATTAATATGAGTTTATACTTATAATAAATAATATGACTATCGGCTATCAATAATAATCTTAATAAAAAAAGATTAAAAAGGTGTTATAATGTTAATATACAAATACTTAATTATTATTCCAAATTACCCCCTTTCCCGTTTCCCCCTTTATTTTGATTACCAATACTCATTATAAATAAAATTATAGTCAGTTAATTCTTATAGATCTGATTATACACTGTATTTTAATTTATTTTTTTACCGTGATGGTTTAACTTCTTCTTCCCAGGCATCCAGAAGAGCCTTAAGCTTTGTAACCTGATCCGGCCTGCTTTCGGCCAGGTTTATCTTTTCCGAAAGGTCATTTCCCAGGTCGAAAAGATACTCCTCTGTATTATTTTCATTTTTAAGCATGATGTATTTAAGGTCACCCTGCCTGACAGCCTTTCTTGTCTGCATTCCTCTGCGGGCACGCCAGAACAGGATTCTCTCCCCGACAAGACGGTTTTCCGCAACATGTTTCAGAATATCAATCCCGTCAGGTGACCTGCCTTCAGGCACTGAAGCTCCGGCAGCATTGATGAATGAAACCGAAAAATCAAATGTCATACAGGGTTGTTGTGATACCGTGCCCGGGGTAATTTTCCCCGGCCATTTTGCAACACACGGAACTCTGATGCCTCCTTCAAAAAGATTTCCCTTATTGCCTCTGAGCGGACTGTTATCTCCCGATGCAGTCCCGCCATTGTCACTCATGAAAACAACAATAGTTTTGTCGGACACTCCTTTTTCTTCCAGCCTGTTAAGAATTTTAAGGATATTTTCATCCATTCTTCTGAGCATAGAATGATAGATATTCTCAGGACCCTTCCCCTGATTCCAGAGGGGAGAATCAACAGGTAATGTTGCGGGAAGAAGATCTTCCGGACCCTGGTAAGGTGCATGTGGCGCCGTAAAGGGGATATAAAGGAAAAAAGGCTTTTTCCCTGACTGCCTGTCAATAAATTCAACCGATTCATCACCAATAAGATCGGTAAAATATGTTGTATTACTGACAGGTTTTCCGTTGCGAAAAAGGAGATGTTGAGGATCGTCAAGATCCTTATGATGAAAATAATCCATTCCTCCGGCCAGTGCATAGAATGCATGATCGAATCCATGCAGGTTCGGATTGAATTTTTCCTCATAACCGAGATGCCATTTACCGCATATCCCGGTGGTGTAACCGGCACTTTTCAAAATCTTTGCAAGGGAGGTCTCGCTTACGGGTAATCCCAGATCATTTGTCTCCCTTAACCGTATGGCATCATCATAACGGCCAACATTACCGGAACCGATGGCACATTCAAGCCCTCCGACACGTTGCTGGTATCTGCCTGTAAGTAAAGCTGTCCTTGTCGGAGAACTCTCCGGACCATTTGAATAGAAAGATGTGAACCTGACACCCTGTCTGGCTATAGATTCTATTGCAGGAGTTTGGAAACCGTCCGGATTATAACAGAACAGATCACCATACCCCAGATCGTCAGCGAGAATCAGTACTATATTGGGTGATTGGTTTTCCCCGGCTTCTTTGCATGCCGGCAATAGTAGTAAAACAGATGTTGCACCAGCTATTGATCTGGTTAACCGCAAAGAATTCATTTTGAAAGGATTCATTGTCTTCAGATTTGGTTTAGGTCGGTAAGTGTAAAAATGGACACTCAAAATACCCGGATCGGCGATAAGTGTCTCAGATCAAAGTAGTTTAGGGTATAATCAAGATTTCAAAGAACATATATTATTAATAATCAGAAGGTTAATGCCAGTTAATTGTAACCTGAGTTAACAAGAGGATACAATGATATAAAAAAAATAATTTAGAAAAAAAATTAACATGATTTATTCTGAATGAAAAAAAAATCATCTCAGTAAGCGCCTTTTACACGTGTACGGATCCTGTATAATCCTTTGCTTGCAGTTATATAAAGACTTTTTCTGTTTTTATCACCGAAACATACATTGGCAGTCCAGTTCTCGGGGACAGGAATGTTTCCCAGCTTTTTGCCTTTTTTATCAAAAACCGTTACACCCTTGCCGGTTAGGTAAATATTTCCCTTTTTATCTATGGTCATTCCGTCGGATCCCATCTCACAGAAGAGCTTTTTATCAGACAGCATTCCGTCAGGATTGATCGGATAAGACCATGTTTTGTTTCCCCGGATATCTGCTACATAAAGGGTTTTGTCATCCGGAGTGCCTACAATTCCATTTGGCTGTTGAAGGTCGTCGGCAACTCTGATAACTGTTTTATGATCAGGCTTCAGATAATATACGCATTGTTTATCCTGCGGCATGCTCTTATGATCCCACCAGGAACGCTGGTAATACGGATCTGTAAAGTATACCCCGCCACCGGGCGTGATCCAGAGGTCATTGGGTCCGTTGTAAAGCTTGTTATCATAAAAGCCGGTAAGTACTTCCACGTTCTTATCCGGTGTTATCTTCCAGAGCTCATTCCTGTTATCCGCACACGACCATAGATTGCCCTCCCTGTCGAAAAAGAGGCCGTTCGACCTGCCGGCCGGTTGCATGAAAATCGACAGTCCGGTCATTAAATCCCACATCATGATCCGGTCATTGGGCTGGTCGGTAAAGAATACATTCCCTTTTGCATCGGCAGCCGGACCTTCAGTGAACTGAAAGCCATCCGAAAGTTTTTCAACCTGAATTCCGGGTCTGATTATTTTTGAAAGATCCCCGTCCTGAGCCATCAATTGGTTGCAGGAAACAATTATCAGGAATAAAAACCCTGGTATTGATTTAAAGAAGTTCATGTCTTTGATAGATTACCCATCCTTTCGATATAGTTATCAATCTGTTCCGGACTTTCGAATCCGACTATAATAAGATCAACAGTTCCAAGCCCCAGTACAAATTTCAGTGAGTTATCAATTTTTTCGGAATCATCCTTAATTCTGCCACCTCCGATCAGTTTCATTGCAATAACACCTTTTCCGGCATTATGAAATTTTTCTATGACCGGTACCACGAGTGCAGGATCACGCTGATCCATATTTTCTCCGAACGGATTAATACGGACATGGATCACATCGACCCATGGATCTTCAGATGCAATCTTTAGCGCATCAAATGAATGCACTGAAACACCATGTGCCCTTATTACATTTTTGGCTTTAAGATTTTCAAGGCCGTCCATAAATCTTTTGTGCCGGCTGGTCCATTCCCCGTTTGTCATGCAGTGTAATTGTACCAGGTCGATATAATCGGTATTCAGCTCTTTACGGAACCGATCAATAACTATTCCGGCATCAGGACGATCCGTTTCGGGAATTCCGCCCGGATTCACCCACATCTTGGTACCCAGCGTATAACTCTCCCTTGGGATACCTTTGAGGACTGCGGCAGTGAATGGGTGGGTGCCGTAACTGTCGGCACAATCAAAGAACCGGACGCCTCTGTCGTATGCATGACGGATTACCTTTTCTGCAACACCCGCCCTTGTTATTGCTGATGTACGGTTACCTCCGTTATATCCGGTTCCCATTCCCAGCAGGGTTGTTTTAATGCCAGTTTTTCCAAGGGTTATAGTCCGGAAAGGATCGTATGCCGGTCCGGATCTTGCTGACAGTATCGAGCAGGCTGCCGGAGTGATCAAAACAGTACCTGCTCCTGCAGCTATTGTGGCAATAAATTGCCTTCGGGTCAGATTTTTTCTTTTCATTTTTTTTCAATTAAAGATCCAGTTGTTCCAGAATCCTGCCGGGACGGGCCGGTTTACCATTTTTTGTCGCAACTCCGGTTATTTTCGCCCTTACAATAAGTTTTTCATCCGGAATTCTGTAAATATCCTGAAGAAAAATCAGCCTTAAGTAACCTTCCTTGCATATATTCATACGTATAACAAATTTGTCGCGGCTTCGGAGAGGAAATTTGTAATCAATTTCAACTCTTGTTATAACGAGATCTATCCCCTCCTCATGCAATACGGCAAAGCTTATTCCCTTTGAAATTAGTAACTCATGTCGTGCATGCTCAAGATAGTGCTGGTAATTGGCATTATTAACGACACCCTGAAGATCACATTCATAATCCCTTACGGAAAATTCCACACTGTATAAGTACTCAACCACAGGCATAAGAAATCTGGTCGTGATCCTATTTGGGATATCTTCCAAAAAGCTTCTTTATGGCTGCATGGAATTTGTGAATGCTGTGAGGCTTATAGTACATCAGGATGCATTGCCCTGTAATGTAATTAATATCAGACCCCTGCAGCTCATTCATGGCCTCCTTGTTTTCCGAATTCTGTTGTACCCAGATGTTTTTAATCCCTTTTTCCCTGGCTTCCCTGATAACTCCGGGTGTCTGGTTTTTTTGTGTCATAATAATGACGCTTTTCACCTCATCCGGCAGGGATTTGATGTCGCGATAAACTTTGGATTGATGAATTTCTTCAGCATGTGGATTTACAGGGATGATATTCATTCCCTTTTCCTTAAGTTCCCTGAAAGCGGCAAATCCGAATTTCTTTGGATTGCGTGAGACACCTACCATGGCAACCGGTTCGGCTCCAATGAATTCCTCAATTTGTCTTAGTGATACCATAAAGCAGTCAATTGAATTTCAGGTTTTGAAAATAGATCTATTTCAGTTGTACAACATAAGTATAAAGACTTAAAATTAGTACAAAAAAAACAATGGACACAATTTTTTATTTATTTGGTCAGAGAGTAGAAAAACAAGCAAGATGAAAAGTCCGGAGACTCCTCAGGGATATCTGTTCTCAAGAAGATATACCAATTACATATTTATACTTCTGTTCCTTCTTTATATGTTCGATTATATTGACAGGATGGTTATTACATCAATGTTTCCTGCAATCGAGAAGGACCTGGGCATTTCACACACGCAAAGCGGAATGCTTGTTTCTGCTGTCTACTGGGCAATAGTCCTGCTGACATTTCCGGTTTCGTTACTTATTGACAGGTGGAGCAGGACTAAAACGATAGGGATCATGGCGATCATGTGGAGTTTAGCCACAGCTCTTTGTGCACTTACAGGCAATTATGTCCAGTTATTCATGGCACGGGCATTAATCGGAATTGGTGAGGCAGGATATGCTCCGGGAGGAAGTGCTGTGATTTCAGGCTTGTTTCCCATGGAACGGCGGGCAAAAATGATTGGACTCTGGAACGCGTCCATCCCCATCGGCACAGCAATAGGTCATTTTCTGGGAGGTGTCATCGCCGTGCATCTCGGATGGAAACATGCTTTCGGTATTGTTGCTATTCCGGGACTTATAATTGCTATACTGTTCCTGTTTATGAAAGATTATAAAACAGTTGATCTTGCTTTCATTGACAGGAGCAACAGAAAGATCAAAATGGAAAGGAAAGATATGGTCAGGGAGTTTCTGACAAGACCATCGGTTCTTTTCACTTATTTTGGTATGGCGGCAGTAACGTTTACAACTACTGCTCTTATAACATGGTTATCGACATATTTTCAGAATGTTCAGGGGATGCCAATGGATACAGCGGGCGGGAAGGCAAGCATAGTTATGGTCCTTGCTGTAATAGGAGCCCCGCTGGGAGGTTATCTGACCGATGCATGGCGGAAGAAACAGGCAAATGCAAGATTGCTTCTTCCGGCAATTTCCACTTTAATGACGGCAGTTTTACTGTTTATAGCATTATATTTATTAAAGGGGACCATACAATACGTTTTTCTTCTTTTAATGGGTGTCTGCATTCTGTTTTTTATTTCAGGGGCAGCTGCAGTTACCCAGGATGTCATTCATCCCGGATTAAGAGCTACATCGTATGCAGTGGCAGTTGTGGTCATGAACCTTATTGGGTCTTCGACAGCTCCTGTAGTTATAGGCAAGTTATATGATATTTACAATATCAAAACGGCTCTTTCAATATTACCTTTCATTCTTATTGTCGGGTCAATCCTGTTTTATCTGGGATCCAGGTATTACGACAGGGACATGGAAAAAGTCGCGAAAATTGAACTGGAAGCAGCCTGACAGGAAAAATTCAGATTATTTGTTTCTTGAGGTTGTATAATTGACAAATCTTTTTAATGACTCCTTTACCTCCGAGTCGGGGTAAGAATCAAGTATTGCAAGTGCCTTGTCGCGGTAAAGATTCATTTTATTCTCTGCATAGTCGGGTCCGCCGGAAGCTGTTACGAATTGTATGACTTCGTTAATCTCCTCTTTTGTTTTTTTCCTGCTTTTTACAATTGACAGTATATGTCTCTTTTTCAAATTTGAAGCATTTTCGAGTGCATGGATCAAAGGGAGGGTTACTTTACTTTCCTTTATATCGTTTCCAGCAATTTTCCCTGTCAGTCCATTGGCTTCATAATCAAGAAGGTCATCCCTGATCTGAAAGGCAATACCGATATTCTCGCCAAGATCCTTCATCGACTGAATTGTATCAGTATCTTCGGTTACCGACCGTGCTCCGGTGGCCGTGCATGCCGCTATTAATGCTGCAGTCTTGCTCGTGATTATTTTAAAATAATCTTCTTCCCTTATGTTCATCCTTCTTGCCTTCTGGATCTGCAGCAGTTCCCCCTCAGTCATTGACTGTACTGCCTCGGAAACAATTTCAAGCATGTCGTAACGTGCTTTTTCAACACATACGAGCAATCCTTTCGAAAGCATGTAATCACCGATAAGGATTGCAATTTTAGAATTCCATAATGCATTAATTGAAAGAAAACCGCGGCGTTCATGGGCATCGTCAACCACATCATCATGTACAAGCGATGCAGTGTGAAGAAGCTCAATACATGTAGCAGCAACATATGTCGGTTCAGATATTTTCCCGTTGAGACCGGCTGTGAGAAATACAAGCAAAGGCCTCATCTGCTTTCCCTTGCGGCGGAGGATATAGTTCAGGATTATTTTTAACAGAGGGATATCACTCTTCATCGTTTTACTGAAATAGGATTCAAATTCATCCATCTCCTTTCCGACAGGCTTTCTGATTTCAGTAAGAATCGACATAAAAAGTTATTTCATCCAAACTTACATAAAAATATCATTTATACATTAAACTCATCAATCAGACCTTAGTTCAGTGATTTATGGATTTTATTGTTAATTAATTAACAGACAGTTGATTAGTTTTATCCGGATATCTTATTAACATATTTATATATATTTGTACAATAAATTTCAAAATATGGAATTCAACGAACTGAATCCGGAAATTCTTGAGAGAGCAGCAAATATGCTTAAGGCAATGGCGCATCCTGTAAGGATCGCTATAGTAAGTTTCCTGGAAGACGGTAAGAAACATACTGTTACGGAAATTCACAAAAATGTAGGGATTGAACAGTCTGTTGCCTCACATCACCTTGTAATCCTGAAGGACAGGGGAGTTCTGCTTTCAAGAAGGGAAGGCAAAAACACCTGGTATTTTCTCAAGCATTCCAACCTCAGGCAGATGCTTAACAGCCTTAGTAACTGCTGCAGGGATTAAGAACGACAGATACCTTAAATCAGGAATCAGTTGAAATCCCTGAACATTTTCTTCTGAAAGATCAGGATTGCAAATACACCACAGGTTATCGCGGAATCTGCAATATTGAATACCGGTCTGAAAAAAACAAGTGATTCACCCGGCCGAAATGGCGACCAGTCGGGCCATGTGGTATTAATAACCGGAAAATAAAGCATGTCAACCACCCTGCCGTGCAGGAAAGATGAGTATCCGCCGCCCGGAGGAAACAATACTGCAGGCTGATGAAAGCTTTCACTGAAGATCATGCCATAAAATGCACTGTCGATGATGTTGCCGATAGCGCCGGCGAGAATGGCACTCACGGCAAGGATCAGACCTGTGTATGCTTTTTTCCTGATAATGGAATTAAGAAACCATATAATCCCGAAAATTGCAATAATCCTGAAAACACTTAGAATCACCTTCCAGGGTTTGACACCCATACCACTCACAAAAACAATCAC
>CAZKMH010000124.1:0-9336 GCA_964553395.1 uncultured Rikenellaceae bacterium
TCCGTCGCCATGATCCGACTGCGTCAAAGTGTTGCTGTGGTGCATCTATTTCAACCGATACCGGTCCGGTGTCATCCTTTCCAAGCAGGTACTGGACCGGATCGAGATAATGCTGACCCATATCCCCGAGACCTCCGCCGTCGTAATCCCAGTAACCCCGGAATTTTGCATGCACTCTCTCGGCATTGTATGGTTTAAACGGGGCCGGACCGAGCCAGAAATTATAATCCAGCTCTTCAGGTACAGGTTCCGGTTTCAGGTTGTAAAGACCACTCCAGTAGAACTTCCAGTCATAGCCTGTTATACCGCTGACAGTCACTTTAAGTGGCCAGCCCAATACACCACAGTCTACAAGCTTTTTAAGAGGTTTCACATCGGTTCCCAGACCATAGAACTGATCCTTAAACCTGAACCATGTATTCAGCCGGAATATACGGCCATGTTTCTGAACAGCATCAACTACATTAATTCCTTCGCCAATTGTCCTCGTCATCGGTTTTTCGCACCAGATATCCTTTCCGGCTTCGGCAGCAGTTTTTGCCATAATACCATGCCAGTGGGGGGGAGTAGCAATATGGATAATGTCGATGTCGTCTCTGGCAATCAGCTCACGGAAATCGTTGTAACCTGTTACATTTCCGCCAGCCTGGGTTATGGCCTGTTTCAGGTGATTTTTATCAACATCGCATACCGCCAGAAGACGGGTTCCTTCATAACCAATATGACCGCGTCCCATCCCGCCGACTCCTATTATACCTTTTGTAAGCTGGTCGCTTGGAGGTGTATATCCCTTACCTCCAAGTACATACCTGGGTACGATTGTAAATGCAAAAGTTGCAGCTGTGCTCCTTTTCAGAAAATCACGTCTGCCGATCTTTTTATGTTTCATGAGTTATGTGAATTAGTCAAAAATTTCAAATATTATATCATTAGGCTTCGGACTTCGGGCTTCGGACTTCGGACTTCGGACTTCGGACTTCGGACATAAGGATCCATTTTCCCTGCAATATGCAAGTTTTATGGGCAAAATACAATAGAGGAAGGTGTATTACTTTACCCTGTGCATAGAAAAAAATGTAAAAAAAATTTAGTTGAACGACGGGAATTTATTTATAAGCTCTGTCAGAATTGACGGAAGGATCCCAAGAAAGAATATCCCGGCGGCCAGAATCGCCAGAACAATATTGGCGGAAAATGATAATTGGAAACTTTTCTTTGTTTTTGCGACGGTAAACATTGTTTTAATAATCCGCAGATAGTAATATAAACTTATAACGCTGTTAATTATAAGGCTGAAAGCAAGTAACCATAATCCTGATTTTACACCGGCAAGGACCAGAAAGAACTTTGATATAAAGCCTGCTGTGAGGGGGATGCCGGCAAGGGAAAGCATTGCCAGGGTAAGCACCGATGCAATCCACGGATTGGACCAGAAAAGCCCTTTCAGATCTTCCGGCTGGTCAGCATCACGTTCCTGTCCTGACAGAGCAGAAATTACAGCAAAGGCGCCAAGGGTGGTAATCATGTATGCAACAATATAAAATATTGCGGCTTTAATTCCGCTGTCTGTTCCTGCCAGTAGTGTTATCAGAAGATAACCCATGTGAGCAATTGATGAATAGGCAAGCAGCCTTTTCATATTTGTCTGCCTGAGTGCAAGCAGGTTTCCGGTAAACATTGACAGGATTGAAATAGCAGATAAAATTATAAATAGAGCATTATTATCAAAACCCCGGATAGTGAAAAACAATCTTAAAGCCAGAGCCATAACCGCTCCCTTGGAGATAGTCGCTACGAAAGCAGTGACAGGTACGGGAGCACCCTGGTAAATATCAGGGGTCCACATATGAAATGGGACTACCGCCAGTTTGAATCCTATCCCTGCCAGGATAAGCCCGAATCCTGTAAGCATAAGCGGTGATATACCTGCTGATTTCCCGGTGACCGGAATGAACTCCCGAAAGCTCATTGCTCCGGTTTCAGCATAGATGAGTCCCATTCCGAATAAAAGAAAGGCCGTAGCCAGGGATGCAATTACCAGGAACTTCACCCCGGCTTCGATAGTGTAATCACGCTTTTTAAGATAGGCGATCAGTAAATAAAGTGAAATGCTAAGGGTCTCAAGTCCAAGAAAAAAGGAGATAAAATGTTCTGCAACAACAAGAACTGATGCTCCAAGCACTGCTACAAAAAGTATAATGAAATACTCTTCCCTTTCACCTGTGTGGTTTTTTAAATAATCATAGGAAAGGATTGATATCAGAATAGCGGCAAAATATATAATTCCGAGAAAAAGAATGCCGTAACTGTCGATTATGAGCAGAGGATCAAGACTATGAGGCGCATGGGATATTATTATAAAAAGAGATAAAAAGGCAGCAACGAACATTACAAGTGAAAGACCATAAACGATTTTGAAATTCCTTGACAGGGTTACCACCAGCATAATGATTACCGGAGCGCCTGCAATTATCAGGAAGGGCAAAAGACATAAAAAATCAAGTCTTGTCATAAACTGTTAATTATTCAATCCCTTCAGTTTCTCAGGTAAAGTCTCAATATAGATTACAGCTCCGGATTGTCTTCCGGGTTCAGACCTTCCCTGATTTTCCTTTGCCCCGATTATATTGCTGATGGCCGGGGCCACTGTATCTGTCACAGGTTTTGGATAGAGTCCGGTAAAAAGTATCGTAATAACCATTACACCCATAACCACTGCTTCACGTACCGACAGATCATTTGTTACATATTCTGATGCCTTCCTTCCAAAAAATATTTTCTGTACAATCCTCAGTGAATATACAGTTGCTGCAATAAGGCCAAGGCTGGCAAGGGTTGCAAACAATATGCTGGTTTGAAAAGTACCTGCAAGTGTGAGGAACTCGGCAATGAAATTTCCAAGTCCCGGCAGTCCGAGAGACGCCATCGAGAACAGCAGCCCCATAGAGCCCAGAGCTGGCATTTGTTCCCATAAACCACCCATCCTGTTAAGGTCGCGGGTATGCAATCTCTCATAAATTTGTCCGGCAATTATGAATAATGCGCCTGTGCTTATGGCATGTACAATCATCTGCATCACAACTCCCTGGTAAGCCAGTTCATTGAAAGCATAAACTCCGAGAATTATAAATCCCATATGGCTTACACTTGTGTATGCAACAAGTCTTTTAAGATCTGTTTGCGCGTATGTAAGCTTTGCTCCATACAAAATTCCGGTCACGCCGAGGATCATTCCCACGGGTGCAAAGGCCGCGGAGGCATCAGGAAACAAAGGCACAGCAAAGCGAATAAGCCCATAAGCACCGGTTTTCAGCATCAGTGCCGCGAGGATAAGACTTCCTGCAGTTGGTGCCTCAGTATGTGCATCAGGCAACCAGTTATGGAATGGTACTGCAGGCAGTTTTACAAGGAAGGCAGCAAGGAACCCGGCCATCAGAAGCCACTCCATTGCCGGTGAAATAGTTGTTCCCAAAAGCTGCTGATAATTAAAGGTATAATTACCTGTATTGTTCCCGTGCACCAGATAAAGTCCAAGAATTGCCAGAAACATGAGTAATCCGCTGGCCTGGGTAAAAATGAAAAATTTGTAGGAAGCATGAATGCGGTTTTCATGTCCCCAGATTCCGATAAGAAAATACATCGGAACAAGCATCAACTCCCAGAAAAAATAAAACAGGAATAGATCAAGTGAAAGGAACACTCCGGTAATACCGGCGAGTATCCATAATAAATTGAAATGAAAAAAACCAGTGTTTGAAGTGATCTCCTTCCACGATACCAATATGGCCAGTATGCCTATGAAGAATGTAAGAATCAGCATCAGCAGGCTCAGACCATCCAGCGCAAGGTGAATACCTATCCCAAACTGTGGTATCCAGAGGGCTGTGAATTCCTCCATCCACTGTTTCTGACCATATTCTCCCTGATTAATTAACAGAATCAGGACAAGGATGAAGTCTGTTACGACTGTGATCAACGAAATAAAACGGGTAGCAATGGGACTCCATTTCCCTGCGATCCAGGCAATTATTCCACCGGCCAGAAGAATCAATATCAAGTGTTGCAGTATCACAGGCTGATCATAAAAGTTAAAATAACCACGATACCGATTGTCAGAACCAGAACATACCATCTTAACTTTCCGTTCTGAGTCCTGCTGACAATCAAATTAAAGTAAACTGTTACACCGGCAATATTTTTGTAAATCAGATCAATAAAATCCTTTTTATCGATCTCTGATAACCATGCTGTGGGTCTGACAAATAACAGGTCGTATAACCTGTCAAATCCCCATCCCGAGTAGAAAAACTTGTTTATACGACTCTCCTTATAACGTATGGCAAAAGCCGACTTCTTATAGAACAACCTGTATGCCAGCCATATACCCCCGAAAGTAACCACTCCGGAAAGTATCTGGAGAATTAATTCGTGGTTTCCTCTCTCATTTAATATGACATCAGGCAGGAATCCGTCAAATAGTCCTGAGAACAAATGCATCGGTCCGATATTTTCAGGCATCTCTATGAATCCGCCAACCAGCGATAATACGGCAAGCACAATCAGGGGAATTGTCATTATCAGCCCGGATTTGTGAGCCGGTTCCGTTTTAGTTTCACCGAAAAATGTAATAAATATCATCCTGAATGTGTATAATGACGTCAGCAAAGCTCCGGTGATACCTGCCAGCCATAACCAGTGACTGCTGATTACCGATGACCAGCCAAACCATAATATCTGATCCTTGCTGTAGAATCCTGCAGTTATAAGTGGGAGTGCTGAGAGCGAAGCTCCGCCAATAAGAAATGTAATGTAGATAACCGGTAATTTCTTTCGCAGACCTCCCATCCTGAAAATGTCATGCTCGTGGTTAAGAAGGTGAATCACAGCACCGGCAGAAAGAAAAAGAAGCGCTTTAAAGAATGCATGTATCATAAAATGAAATACACCTGCCGACCATGCTCCTATTCCCATTGCCAGGAACATATATCCGATCTGGCTTATTGTTGAATAAGCCAGTACCCGTTTCAGATCGGTCTGCGCCAGAGCACTGAAACCAGCCACCAGAAGCGTGACAGCACCGATTATTGCAATGGCAGTCATTACAACGGGTGCAAGCATAAACAGAACATGAGTTCTGGTAATCAGATAGACACCGGCTGTGACCATTGTTGCAGCATGTATCAGCGCGCTCACGGGCGAAGGACCTGCCATGGCATCCGGAAGCCAGGTCTGCAGCGGCAGCTGGGCTGATTTTCCCAGTGCTCCTCCGAGCAACAGCAGGGCAGATATTACAGCAAGCGGTGATCCGGTGACCCATTTTTCAGATGCATCCTGCATCAGATCACTGATATCAAGCGTCCCGAAACTGACGAACAACAAAAAGAGACCCAGAATCATGGCAGTGTCACCAATCCGGGTAACTATAAATGCCTTTCTTGCGGCATAGCCGTTATCAGGTTCCTTATACCAGAAACCGATAAGGAGGTAGCTGCATAGACCCACACCTTCCCAGCCCAGATATAGCAGGAGCAGATTGTCGGCCAGTACCAGAATCAGCATTGAGCCGACAAACAGGTTCATATATGCAAAAAACCGTGAAAATCCGTCATCATCACTCATAAATTCAATGGAATAGAAATGGATCAGAGCTCCGACGAAGGTTATCACAAAACAAAATACCAGCGCCAGCGGATCAAACAGAAAAGCAATCTGTGCAGTAAATCCAGCTGTATCGATCCATGTATAGATCTTTGATAAAATGACTCCTTCAGGAGGCGGTGATGAAAGAAAACCAATACCTGCAACGATAGTTAAAACTGCTGAAAGGGTAACCGAACCAACACCCAGCATAGCCACGGCTTTCTTCGGAAGAAGTCTGCCAAAGAGAGCAATGATCAGAAAGCTCAGCAATGGAAGGACAGGTATAAGCCAGATAAGTGTTGTCATCTCCGGTCAGAATATTTACTAATCACGCAGTTTTTTAAGCGCATCTGCATCCAGGGTCTTAAAATGATGATACATCTGAAGTATAAGTGCCAGCCCGACAGACACTTCAGCAGCTGATACGGTAAGGATAAAAATGAACATCACCTGACCGTCGGTCTGCATCCAGTGAGAGCCGGCGATTACAAACACCAGGGCTGCACTGTTAAGCATGATCTCAATCGACATCAGCATAAATATTATATTTCTGCGGACCAGAAAGCCGACCAGCCCGGTCAGAAAAAGCAGTCCGGCAAATAATATTTGCATTTCCATCGAAACTGTTACCATAAATTATGCACCCTTATTTCATAAATATTGTTTCGAATATTTTTATGTAACCTCTTTTTTGTCTGATCCGTCCTTTACAAGAAATCTGTGGATCACTTTTTTCTGCTGCCTTCCAAGATGATAAGCTCCTACGATTCCTGCAAGTAACAGGACTCCTGCTATTTCAACAGCAATTAGATATGTTGTAAACAACGAAACTCCTACATCCTTCGGACTTATGATTTCAGTGCCGGTCGTTTCAGTGTGAAACACTTTCAGCACATATATGAAAATTCCCATCAATATGGCTGCCAGGATTGCCGGAACTATCCACATCTTTGGTGTAAGCCATCCTTTTTCTATCTCCTCTTCCATCCCTATATTAAGCATCATAACAACGAAAATGAACAGGACCATAATTGCTCCCGCATATACTATTACTTCGAGAGCGGCAATCAGGGGAGCCCCGAGTATATAAAAAACCACTGAGACTGACAGCAGCGAGATTATAAGGTAAAGAAGGGCATGTATGGCATTACTGTTTGTGATCGCCATTACCGAGGATAGTACTGCCACTGATGCAGCTATATAAAAAATAGAATTCATTAATATCTTATACTTAATGAATTAAGTTTTTAATGTCAACAGGCGGTTCTTCATTATCACCTTTTCCGGTTTTCTTTACCCCGATCTCCACGCCTGCAACCTTA
The DNA here is from genome assembly GCA_964553395.1 of uncultured Rikenellaceae bacterium. Taxonomy (GTDB): domain Bacteria; phylum Bacteroidota; class Bacteroidia; order Bacteroidales; family VadinHA17; genus LD21. The sequence goes on from CAZKMH010000124.1 coordinate 6,963, forward strand.
TAAAAGTTATAACCATGATATTTCCCTTCCCCGTTTATAAGCAGATTTCCCTTTTCATAAACCATATTCTTTCTATCGTATTCCCCCATTTCAAAATCGGGTATCAGCTGGATTGCATAGGTCGGGCAGGCCTCTTCGCAAAAACCGCAAAAGATGCATCTCGAAAAGTTGATCCGGAAAAACCCGGGATATCGCCGTCCGTTACTGTCACTGGTTGCCTGCAACGCAATGCAGTCAACAGGACAGGCAGCTGCACACAGGTAGCAGGCGACACATCGTTCCTGTCCGTCAGGATCACGTGACAGGATGATCCTTCCCCTGTAACGCGGTGGCAGGTAAGGTTTTTTCTCAGGATATCCCAGTGTTTCCCGCTTATGAAATGAATGGAGAAAGGTGAGCCATATGCTTCGGAGAATGCTGATCATTTAAGTCTGATTGTTCGATTGTTCATTGAATTTGAATTTATTATACTATAATGTGCCGGTATAAATTATTGCAGCCCCGGTTATCAGAATATTCAGAAGTACCAGAGGTAATAGTATCTTCCAGCCTGCTTCCATAAGCTGATCGTAGCGTAACCGTGGCAATGAAGCCCGGATCAGAATGAACAGGAAGATAAAAAATGCAGTCTTAAAGAAAAACCAGAATGCCGGAGGAAGAAACGCCGGACCCAGCCAGCCTCCGAAAAAGAGTGTGACTATGAGTGAGGAAATGAGCGTGACACCAAGGTATTCTCCAACGAAAAACATTCCGAATTTCATTCCGGAGTATTCAGTGTGGTATCCTGCCACCAGTTCTCCTTCGGCTTCAGGTATGTCAAATGGAGTCCGGTGAGTTTCCGCAATTCCGGCAATAAAAAATATCACGAATGCCACAAACTGAGGAATAAAGAACCAGCTTCCCCGCTGAGCCTCAACGATCTCGCGAAGACTGAAGCTGTCAGCCATCATCACCACACCGACCAGCGATAATCCCATAAAGACTTCATAGGTCAGCATCTGGGCTGATGCCCTGATAGATCCCAACAGAGAATATTTGTTATTGGATGCCCAGCCTCCGAGTACGATACTGTATACCCCAAGAGAAGAGTTACCAAGAAAGAAAAGAATTCCGATGTTTGAATCCAGAACCAAAAAGTTATCCGTAAACGGGATGACCGCAAATGTAAGCAGTATGGTAATGATCAGAATACCAGGAGCGAGAACAAATACAGCTTTGTCAGCAAAAGGAGGGATCCAGTCTTCCTTAAAAAAGATTTTAACTACATCAGCCAACACCTGCAACAGACCTGCAGGTCCCACGCGATTTGGACCGTACCTGTCCTGGAAAAGCGCAAGTAGCCTTCGTTCGCCCCAGATCAGCCCGGCAGCGATGGTAAGGGGAATAAGCAGAACTCCGGCTATTATGAAAACATACTTCATTATTCTGTCTTATAATATTCTGCCATACGGCCATTCTTATTATCGAAAAGAAGAACCCCGGGATTGCCTCCTGCAGGAGTCCCGGCAGGTTCATCCATATATTTATTCATTGCCTGGACCGAATTCCATCCGGACGACCAGTACCAGGGCACCAGGCTGGAGGGTGGCACTCCTTTAAATCCTTCCATACTGAAATTCAGCGGCGAATCTTCATCCTCAGGGGGCCCGGGTTCGCTTACCGAAACATCTGCATTAATTGCTGTCCTTCCACTGAACCTGGGTGTCTGCCTGGCAATTTTTCCGTTGAAAATCCTGAATCCGGAATCAGGTAAGATCTCCCTGATCCTGCCTAATGATGGATATGCATCAGTCATTGAGGCAACTAAATTATCAAAATACTTCCATTTACTGCTATTCTTTTTCCCTGTCAGGTCAATTATCCCGGAAATATACCTCCAGCTGTCCATTATCTGCCCGTTAGCCGGCAATACACGGTAATACCTCTGAGCCCGGCCTTCATTACTGACGATTGTTCCTGTCGATTCAGCAAAAGTACCGGCGGGTAAAAGTATACCAGCCTTTTTTGCTGTATCATTCATCAGGTAGTCAAGAACAATAACATTTTCACAATTATTCAGAAGATTATCAATCCTCTCCTTATCGAAGCGTTTGTACAGATCATTTTCAAGGATAATCAGTGTTTCAACATCCCTCATTCCGACAGGTTCAATCAGTTCTTCCAGTGGCTTTCCGTCCATTAAACCGAGGCCCAGACTGTTACATTCAGGGAAGATGATTGAAAGTGATGCTTTCTTCCCCATCCGTACCAGCGCCCTGGAGATATTTGCAGCAGCATACAGAATTTTTACGTTGTTGTAATGTAAACCAGTGATAATAACCGGGTTATCAGCATTTTTTAATGTATCTGCAATTTTTTTCGCCGTTTCGCCGGG
>CAZKMH010000125.1:0-1911 GCA_964553395.1 uncultured Rikenellaceae bacterium
AAAATGAGATAAAGGGGATAAAGATTTGCCGGCAGGCAAGGGGAAGCTGGAAGGAGGAATTTGACAAGAGGAAAGATCCGATGGGGAGATCATATTACTGGCTTACAGGTTTGTTCGAGAACCAGGAACCCGATGCGAATGATACTGATGAATGGGCGATTGAAAACGGATACGTCTCGGTCGTCCCGGTTACTGTCGATATGACAGCCCACTGGTATATTGGAAACCTGAAGAGTCAGTTTGGGTTATGATCAACACCGGGAAATTTGACAAAATAGCTGTTGGTGCCGGCGCAGGATTTCTTCTCCCGGTTATCATAAGCCTCCTGTTTTACATTTTTTCATCGGGCGACCGGACAATTGCCGAGTATTTCGGCAGGATAGTAACTGCAAATATTCTTACACACGTTATTTCCCTCTGCGTTTTTTCAAACCTTTTCCTGTTCCTGGTCTTTAACCGCCTCGACATGCTTCAGGCTACGCGGGGAGTGTTGGGGATCACTATTTTCTGGGCTCTCGTGGTATTTGCCATAAAATTCCTTGTATGAAGTATTTCATTATTGCGGGTGAACAGTCAGGCGATCTGCATGGATCAAACCTCATTAAAGAAATCATTAAAGCTGACAGGCAGTCTGAGATAAAGTGCTGGGGCGGAGATCTGATGGAGGCAGCCGGGGCGACCCTTCTCATGCATTACAGTAAAACGGCGTTCATGGGTTTTGTGACTGTCGCCAAAAACCTTGGAGCAATAGCCAGGAACCTCAACCTGTGCAAATCCCAGATTTCAGATTTCAAACCTTCTGTGATAATTCTCATCGATTACCCGGGTTTTAACCTGAGGATAGCTGAATATGCAAAACAGTCGGGTTTCAGCGTCTTCTATTATATCTCGCCAAAACTCTGGGCGTGGAATGAAGGCCGGGTGAAAAAAGTGAAGAAGTTTGTTGACAGGATGTATATCATTTTCCCGTTTGAGGTCGGGTTCTACAAGAAACATGGGATCCATGTCGAATACCGGGGAAATCCTCTTCTTGACGAAACCGGAAAGAAGATGAGATCGCTTGGGGAAAAGGAAGGGATCAGGAGATCGCTCGGACTTGAAGTGAAGCCTGTAATTGCGCTCCTGGCAGGAAGCCGCAGGAATGAGGTCGAACAGATCCTTCCGCACATGCTGAAGATTGTGAAATATTTTCCTGAATACCAGTTTGTTGTTGCTTGTGTGAAGAACCTGGATGCTGAACTGTACCGTAAAATTATCGGTGATGTTCCAGTCATACCAGTTATCGACAAAACGTATGAAGTACTTTACGTTTCTGAAGCGGCCCTGGTGGCCTCAGGCACAGCAACCCTTGAAACTGCTTTGTTCAACAAACCGCAGGTTGTTTGCTTCAGAGGGGATTTCTTTTCAATGGTGATCGCCTGGGCTGTTATAAAAGTTAAATACATCTCACTGGTAAACCTTATCCTCGGTTATGAAGCGGTAAGGGAGCTGATCCAGTACAAACTTACAGAGAAAAATCTTCTGGCAGAACTGAAAGCAATCCTTCCCGGTGGTTCAAAAAGAGGCAAAATGATTGAAGATTATATGAAGATAAGGGATATCCTGGGCCCGGAGGGTGCTTCGGAGCGGGTCGCCGGGGATATGGTGGAAGAGTTGGGAAGGATGAAACAATGACGAAGAGACGAAGGGACGGAGAGACGAAGGGACGGAGAGACGAAGGGACGGAGTGTAATTCCGTACTATTCTCGTTTTAATCAGTGGTTAAAAAGTTAGCAATAAATCCCAATATTAAACTATTTAATTTCTTGAAACTGGTTATTGTACAAATAGTTCTGTTGTTATTTAGCTTCTGCGCGCACGCCCAGGTCCGCGTCCGCCTGTTCGCAAACCAGCAGTCGGGATCAGCCCTGT
>CAZKMH010000125.1:2011-9321 GCA_964553395.1 uncultured Rikenellaceae bacterium
CACGCCCAGGTCCGCGTCCGCCTGTTCGCAAACCAGCAGTCGGGATCAGCCCTGTTCACGGTCACCGAAGGCAGGTATGAACTCGATGTCCATGACAATAAACCAATCCCTCTGTCGAAGGATGATGCCGTAGTGTTTGCCTATATTAACGGGAAAGTGGCCGTAAAAACATTAAACCAGCAGAGCTTTTTATGCGATTCGTTGGTAGTCACTGGGATGACGGGTATGGACGGCTTCTCGCTCAGGATAACAGGACGCACTTCAGCAAGGCATTACTATGATGGCAACCTGCAGTGCATCCCTGACCTCGGTAAGCTGGTCCTGATAAATATTTGCAGCATCGAAAGCTATATTGCCGGTGTGGTAAGGGCCGAAGGAGGTCCGGGCAAGAATATCGAATACCTGAAATCACAGGCCCTGCTTGTCAGGAGCTACTTGTACAAGTATTTGTACAGGCACGTGCTCGACAGGTATAATATGTGCGACAATGTTCATTGCCAGGCTTTTAATGGTGTTACTGCTGATAGCCTCATTCACAGGGCTGTCACCGAAACTCACGGTCTGGTGGTGCTTGATCATGACAGCATTATTATCAGCCCGGCTTTTCATTCAAACTGCGGGGGAGAAACTTCCGTCTCTGAGGATGTGTGGCTTTCGGGTCATTCCTATCTGAAGAAGGTTATCGATCCCTATTGCACTGCTTCAAGGAATGCAAAATGGACCAGGAGTCTGACACTTAAGGAGTGGAAGGAGTATCTCAGAAAATCAGGCTTTTTACAAAACCCCAGCGATCCTTCAGCTTATAATTTCTCACAGATCACACGGTTGCCTGATTACAGGATCGGGTCATTTTCACATCCTTTTACGAAGATAAGAAATGACATGGGACTCCCTTCGGCTTTTTTTTCCGTTACTGCAAACAACGGGTCGGTTACCCTTAAGGGCAGGGGTAACGGGCATGGCGTGGGGCTCTGTCAGGAGGGGGCGATGGTTATGGCATCAAAGGGTTTTAAGTTCAAACAGATTATTGATTTTTACTTCTCGGATGTGATAATTACCGATATCAGGAACGTTAAAAAAGAAATGAACAATTTTTAACGAAACATTCATTCTAACAAGTGATTGAGTATTTTTGAATGATTTTACCCCTAAATCCCTGAAGGGGACTTTTAAAACACCATTCAGGGGCACGTGGTGGAAGGGAGGTTAAGAGACAATGCTTTACAATGTTTTCAATATTTAAAAAAGAGATAACCGGTTTTTTCAGCAGTCTGACAGGCTATATTGTAATAATTGTATTCCTGCTTGTCAACTCCCTGTTCATGTGGGTATTCCCCGGCGAATGGAATATCCTCGACAGCGGTTACGCTGGGCTTGACACCCTATTTTTCATTTCGCCATGGGTGTTCCTCTTTCTTGTTCCTTCAGTCACCATGAAGATGATTGCCGAAGAGAAGCGCCTGGGTACGATTGAGCTGATCTACTCAAAGCCGGTGACCGAAAGGGAAATCGTTTACGGCAAATACCTGGCCTCGGTGGCGCTGGTTTTACTTGCCCTTCTGCCTGGGTTAATCTATTATATTTCAGTATATATTCTTGGCGAAACACCAGGTAATCTCGACAGGGGAGCAACATGGGGAGCCTTTATCGGGCTTTTCTTCCTTGCTGCCATATATGCCTCGGCTGGTCTGTTCGCCTCCTCAATGACAGATAATCAGGTCATCGCCTTCATAATCGCAGTTCTGATCTCATTCGTTCTTTTTGCCGGATTTGATTCTTTTGCCTACCTGCCAGGGCTTAAAAACATTGATGAATTTGTAATCCGGCTGGGTATTAATGAACATTATAAATCAATGAGCAGGGGAGTGATCGACCTGAGAGATATGGTATATTTTGTTGCAGTTGTTGTAATTTTCAATGAAGCGACAAGGCTCGTCCTGTTGTCGCGTAAATGGAAAAAGAGCTGATATGCCGGACAAGGGTAAGATAAAAAGCATTAAGGCCAGAAGCTGGCTTCAGTTTGCCGGAGCTGTTGTTATCGTTGTACTGGTTGCAATCGTGGTTTCTTTTTTAAGGGTAAGGATCGATCTTACCGAAGATAAACGCTACACCCTTTCAGAGCCGACCAGGGAGGTTCTTTCAGGAATTGAGAACGATATTTTTATTCAGGTCTGGCTTGATGGTGAGATGCCCATCCCGTTCAAGCGGCTTAAACGGACTGTAAGGGAAATGCTCGATGAGTTCAGAATCGCTTCGGGACGAAAGATTGATTATGATTTCATAAATCCCTGGGAGGGCCGTGATGCGGCTCAGCGTGACGCCATGTACCAGTCGCTTCTGGAAAAGGGACTGAGTCCGGTAAAAATACAGGCAGGAGACGAGGAGGGTGGATCGAGTCAGAAGCTAATCTTCCCCGGTATGATCGTTAACTACAACGGTATCGAAGTGCCGGTGAACATCCTGAAGAACAATCAGTCAGTCTCTGCTGATGAGAACCTGCTCCATTCAGAAGAAGGACTCGAATATGAGATGATCCAGACAATCGCAACACTCAGCTCCGATACCATTTACAAAGTGGCATTTCTTGAAGGACAGGATGAATTGCCGGAAGTTGAGGTGGCTGATATTACTTATCACCTGGCGAAGTTCTTCACAGTCGACAGGGGCACGATCGGCGGTATCCCGGGAATCCTTGATGATTATGCGGCGGTGGTTGTTGCAGGTCCCGAAAAGGAGTTCTCCGAAATTGACAAATTCGTTCTTGATCAGTACATTATGAACGGGGGAAAGGTCGTATGGCTGGTTGAGGAGGTGGATGTCAGTGCCGACAGCCTTGTTTACGGTGAAACAGCTGCCATTTACCGTCCCCTGAACATCAGTGACCAGCTTTTCAGGTATGGTGCAAGGGTAAATCCTGTTGTGATTCAGGATCTGGAATGTGTGATGATAAGGCTTATGGTAATGACCGGAGGAACACGCCAGCAGGTTGTTCCCGCCCCCTGGTTCTACTACCCGAAACTGACTCCTGCCCACAACCATCCCGTCACCCGGAACCTTAACAAGGTAAAGGGAGAATTTGCCAATTATATTGATACTGTCGGACTCGATACCGGAATAAGGAAAACCTTCCTTCTTTCCACATCACAATACTCAAGGACACTTTCACCGCCGTTCATGATCAGCCTGAAGGAGGCTGAAATGATCCCGGATGAAGCGGAATTCAATAAATCATTTCTTCCCGTTGCCCTTCTCCTGGAAGGGAAGTTCACTTCAGCCTTCAGGAACAGGATGATCGCAGGTATGGCAGATCAGAACTTTAAAAAGAAGGATGAAAGCGTTGAGACAAAAATGATCGTCATTGCCGATGGTGACATTATCAGAAATGAGGTCCGCAGATCCGGGGCTGTTGAGACACCGCTGGCGCTCGGGCAGGACAAATATACGGATGAGGTTTACGGAAACAGGGACTTCATTGTCAACTGCCTGAATTACCTGGTTGACGATAACGGAATAATGGAACTCCGGTCGAGGGAGCTGAAGCTCAGGCTTCTCAGTAGTGAAAGGATAAGGAAAGAAAGGATCAAATGGCAGTTAATCAATATTTTGGGTCCGGTTTTGATCGTTGTGCTTGCCGGATTGGTTTATGAGTTTTTCAGGAAGAAAAAATACTCCCGATGACGTCATGCTGAAACGGATCCTAAAAATATCGGCTATTGCAGTCCCTGTTTTAATCCTGATTGTTTTTTTGCTAAAAGTAAGGGCTCCTTTTGGGGGCAACACCACCTCCTTTGCCATTGATCCTGGAAAGAAGATCACCAGGATTTACCTTGCTTCAGGCGACAAAGAGCTGACCCTAGAAAAAAGAGATGAAAACTGGTTTGTAAACGGCACTAAGGAAACCAGAAAAAGCAGTATCCTTTTCATTCTCAGAATCCTTAATGAATTGCAGATTAAATCGCCGGTGACACCTGAATTATTTAATAATGAGATTGTTACAAAGAACATTATTCCTGTTAAGGTAACGGTTTATAATAGAAAACTGCTGAGATCATTTCTTGTTTATAAAACGAATTCAAACCCGTATGGGAATATCATGAAGCTGAAAGAGGGGGCCAAACCATTTATTATGTATGTTCCGGGTAACGAAGTTGAAATAGGTTCCGCTTTTAATCTTAATGAACTTTTCTGGCAGCCTTTTACCCTGTTTGAACTTATGCCATCCGAAATTTCTTCGGTTGCCCTCGAGAATTACAGGGAGCCGGAAACCTCTTTTACATTAAGGAAAGAGGGTGGAGATTTTATTCTCCCGGATTCGAAAGCTGATGTCGGCTGGGATAAATCAAAAGTAATCAGGTATGTTTCCTATTTCACACATATTCCATTCGAGTCGTGGGCGCTCGACCTTTCGCCGGAGAAGATACAGGAAATTGTATCAGGTCAGCCGCTGTACAGGTTGACCGTAACCGGCCCCGGGGAAAAGAAAACTGTTCTGAGTTTATGGGAAAAAGTGGTTACTGACCAGGACGGAAAAACAATTGACAGCGACAGATTGTGGGGAAGAACGGAGGGCAGCGATAAGATCTTTGTCATACGTTATATCGACATAGATCCGGTGCTTAAAAAGCGGTCATATTTCTTAGGTGAATAATATTTTGTTTGAGGTTAATAGTTTTTTTTGTAATATTGATATTTCGGAATTGAATGATAAAAATGCTTCAATTCATTTACCTGTTGTTAATTAAGGAAACCTCTGTATCCATAAATAAACTTAAACACGATATAAAATGAAATTTGTCGTATCAAGCACTGAGCTTCTTGGCCACCTTCAGGCCATCAGCAGGGTGATCAGCTCGAAAAACACCCTTCCTATCCTTGATAACTTTCTTTTCAACCTTTCAGGGAACGACCTGGAGATAACTGCATCTGATCTTGAGTCAACGCTTATAACCAGGATGAAGCTCGAGAATACCGATGGTGACGGAACAGTCGCCCTGCCGGCAAGGATCCTGCTTGACACGCTTAAGGAGTTTTCCGTTCAGCCGCTTGCTTTTGATATTAATCCCGATACACTTGCCGTAACTATCACTTCCGAAAACGGGAAGTTCAATGTTGTTGGACAGAATGGTATAGATTTTCCGGCACTGCCGGCAATAAAAAAGGAAAAGAAGTTCTCGTTTCCGATTAATGCCGATGTTTTGCTCTGGGGTATAAACAAGACCCTGTTTGCCACAGCCGATGATGAACTTCGTCCGGTCATGGGAGGGATCTTCGTTGAAGCATCAACAGATAAAATAACATTTGTTGCCTCCGATGCGCACAAGCTCGTGAGATATCAGCGGACAGACGCCATGGCAGATGACAATGCATCTTTCATTCTTCCCAAGAAACCGGCTTCGCTGCTTAGGAATATCCTTCCAAAGGAAGAGGGGCAGGTTACCGTTGAGTTCGACGATAAGAATGCATTCTTCAATTTAAGTAATTACAAGGTAGTTTGCCGTCTTGTTGAAGGCAACTATCCTAATTATAATTCTGTAATTCCGAAAAATAATCCGCGCAAGGTCTCGATCGACCGGGTCGAGTTTTATAATACTCTCCGCAGGGTATCGGTCTTCTCAAACCAGGCAAGCAATCTTGTCAAGCTTCAGCTCAAAGGCAACCAGATGGTTGTATCGGCGCAGGATATTGACTTTTCGATTTCTGCTTATGAGAAGATCAAATGCCAGTACGAAGGTGATGACATGGAGATAGGCTTTAAATCGGTATTCCTGCTCGAGATCCTGGCCAATATTGCTTCACAGGATGTTATGATTGAACTTGCAGATCCAACGAGAGCAGGATTGTTCCTTCCCGGTGAGACGGAGAATACGGCTGAGGATCTCCTCATGCTTCTTATGCCAATGATGATAAACGCCTGATAATTGGAACTTAATCTCCGCCGTCCGATAGCTTTTATTGATATCGAAACTACAGGGCTAAATGTTTCGACAGCACGGATAGTTGAAATTTCGGTGCTCAGGATCAATCCCGGTGGAAAGGAAGAGTGGTATAGCACAAGGGTCAATCCTGAAATACCAATTCCACCCGATACAACAGCAATACATGGAATTAAAGATGAAGATGTTGCCAATGCCCAGACATTCAGGGAGATTGCCAAAAAACTGATGATATTTCTTGAGGGTTGTGACCTTGCGGGTTACAATGCGATCAAATTTGACATTCCGGTATTGGCGGAGGAGTTTCTGAGGGTGAATATTGACTTTACCTTCCGGAAAAGAAGGTATGTTGACGTTCAGGTGATCTACCACAGGAAGGAACAGAGGACCCTTTCAGCAGCGTACCAGTTTTATTGCAATAAGAAGCTTTCGGATGCACACAGCTCGAAAGCCGATACTGCCGCCACATTTGAAGTCCTGAAATCGCAGCTTGACAGGTATTCAGACCTTCAGAACAATGTTGAAGAGCTTGCAGAATTCAGTTCCTTCAATAACCTTGTTGATTTTGCCGGAAGAATAATTCTGGATAAGGACGGTGTTGAGCTTTTTAATTTCGGTAAGCACAAGGGAAAGCCGGTTGAGAAGGTACTGCGTGAAGAGCCGTCATACTATTCGTGGATGATGAACGGGGATTTTCCGCTTTACACGAAGAAGGTCCTTACCGAGATCAGGCTCAGAATATCAGGGAAAGAGCAATAACCATATGAAAATCATCTGTATAGGGCTGAATTACAGGCAGCATGCGATTGAGATGCATCGCCCGTTCCCCGGATCGCCTGTTGTATTTCTTAAGCCCGATTCCTGTCTTCTTAAGAAGAACAAACCGTTCTTTCTTCCTGATTTTTCTTCCGTTATACATTATGAAGTTGAGGTTGTGATCAAGATATCACGGCTTGGAAAAGGTATAACCCCTGAGTTCGCACCACGGTATTATGATGAGCTCACAGTGGGTATCGACATCACTGCCAGGGATCTGCAGGATCAGTTCTCAAAACAGGGATTACCCTGGGAACTCTCAAAATGCTTCGACGGTGCGGCTCCTCTCGGCAGGTTTCTACCGGTAAGCCAGGTCGGGAATGTTGATAGTCTCGAGTTCAGGCTTGAGATAAATAAGAAGGTTGTCCAAAAGAGCAACACCTCAGATATGATATTCAGTATTAATGAAATCGTATCATTTGTTTCCAGGTTCTTTACCCTTAAAACCGGCGACCTTATTTTTACAGGTACCCCGTCGGGAGTTGGTCCACTGAAGAGGAACGACAACCTTGTAGCTTACCTTGGAAATGAGCCATTGCTTGATTTTATGATCAGGTGATA
>CAZKMH010000126.1:0-9255 GCA_964553395.1 uncultured Rikenellaceae bacterium
TAAAAAACCTCACGCTGAAGGATCCCGATTTACTCTATTTCTCAGGAGATCAGATCTATGAGCAAAACGGAGGATATCCGATAAAAAGAGAACCTGAAGATGTGGCTATCCTTAGCTACCTCGGAAAATGGTATATGTTTGGATGGGCTTTCGGTGATGTAATGCGCGATATTCCGACTATCTGCACTCCTGATGACCACGATGTTTTCCAGGGTAACCTGTGGGGCGGACAGGGTGTTCCAAAGCCGAAAGAACTGGCAAATACAGATGATAATGAAGGCTTTACTCAGACAGTTAAATTTGTCAATGTTGTAAACACTACCCAATGTGCTCATTTGCCCGATCCATATGATCCTTCCCCTATCGAACAGGGTATGATAGTCTGGTACACAAACCTGAATTATGGAAGAATCAGTTTTGCAATTATCAGCGACAGGATCTTTAAATCTGGCCCGAACCTGGTGTCAAAATGGGAAGGGCGCAAGGACCATTTAAAAGAGCCTCTTAAAGATCCTTTATCATTGGAAAAACCAGGATTGGAATTTCTTGGAAAGAGACAGGAATTATTCCTGGAAAACTGGATCCGGGATTGGAAAGATGTGGAGATGAAGGTATTACTGTCGCAGACACTCTTTACCAATGTTGCGACACATCACGGACAATTCGATTATTATCTTTTGGGCGATATGGACTCGGGTGGCTGGCCAAAAAGCGGACGTGACAAAGCAATTGGGATAATGCGGAAAGGATTCGTTTTTCATATTTCAGGTGACCAGCATGTGCCCTCATTAATTAAATACGGACTTACTGATTACAGAGATGCGGGATGGAGTTTTGTTCCGCCTGCAATTGCTGTAGGATACTCCAGATGGTTTCGTCCGGATGAATTGAAAATTCCCGTAAAGAACAGACCCGGGCATGGCTTACCCAATACAGGGGAATATAAAGACGGATTCGGTAATCTTAATTACGTTTACGCGATTGGCAATCCGGGCGATTTTGCCGGTCTTCAGAACCGTTATGAAATGCAAAATAAAAAATCCGGAGGAGTGGGATTTGTAACATTTAACAATGAGACCCGGGATATAACAATTGAAGCATGGCATTTTCTGAGTGACGTGCTGAATCCCGGAAATGAAAGTCAGTTTCCAGGCTTTCCGCTGACTATAAACCAGATGGATAATTACGGCCGCAAGCCTGTTGCATGGCTGCCTGCCCTCAAAATAAAAGGAGATCCGGACCCTGTGGTTGAAATCATCAATCAGAAATCCGGTGACCTTGAATATATTATAAGGATAAACGGAAATGAATTTGTGCCAAAAGTATTTAGTAAGGATAAATTCAAAATAAGAGTGGGTTATCCCGAAAAGGATCTTTATAAGGAGATAACGGATATAGATCCGGTGATGGACGAAGGTGGTTCGGAACTGGCAGTTGAGTTTAACTGATCATATAGCTCTGCCTGACGATGAAAAAAATAAACCTGATATTTCTTCTGCCTCTGGTTATTGGTTTTATAACGTGCAACCGGCATGTGGAGGATGATCTTTTCGCGGGATTTAAAGATCCGCCTGCAGAAGCCCGCCCTTTTGTCCGTTGGTGGTGGAACGGAAACCGGATAACAGAGGAAGAGATTAAAAGAGAGCTCAGTGTTTTACATGATGCAGGGATCGGTGGAGTGGAGATAAATCCTATTTCCATACCGGAACAGGCTGACACTACCGGCACAGAATCACTTACCTGGCTCAGTCCCGAATGGAACAGGCTTCTGGTCCTGGCATCTGAAGTGGCAAATGAAAAAAGGATGGTAACTGACCTGATTGTCGGTTCAGGATGGCCTTTCGGAGGAGAGTTCCTTAAGGAGGATGAAACAGTCCAGAGGATTATCACCAACAGCATCAGTTGCAAAGGAGGTGAGCAGATGAAGGAGGACGCTGAAAGCCTCCTGAAAAAAGCGCTTGCAGTTCAGAGCAGACCGCAGGAAGGTGAAGCCTTAAGCAATAAGATTTTTTTTATTTACCTGTTGCCTGAATCAGTCAAAAGCACTTCTGAAATTATAGACCTTTCCGGTACAATAAAAGATAACGATGAATTTTATTACAGGATCCCTGATGGAAAGTTCAGCCTGGTTTACGGGATTCTTCAGAAAGGTCACAGGCATGTGCAGAATGGAGCTCCGGGCGCTGCAGGACCTGTAATGGATCATTACAGGCGTAACGTAACACTGGCATACCTTAACCGGCTGAAAAAGATCAGTGAAGATACCGGAATACCTCTCAGGAAGCTTATCAGAGCACTCTTTTGCGACAGCATCGAGCTGGCAGGTGCCAACTGGTCAGATGGATTTGAGGATATCTTCTACGAAACATACGGTTACAGACTTGAACCATATTTCCCATTCGTTTTTTATGAATCCTACAGGGGATACACTCAGGAAGAATTCAGCGAATCCGTTACCGATGAGTTGAAAAGAGTCAGATACGATTACAACAAGCTGCTGGTAAGGGTATTTCTGGATAATTTTACTATTGCATTTCAGGACTTTTGCACAGAAAACGGTCTCAAATGCCGTTACCAGGCATACGGCACACCATTCCTTATGGGTATGATGGAGGGGAACATGATACCCGATATTCCGGAAAGCAATAACTGGATATATTCCGTCAACATGGAAACTGAAGAGTGGATTTGGAACCAGGACCACGGCTATATGATATGGAATATGTATGCTGCCTCAGGAGGACATCTGAAAGGTAGAAAAATAATAAGCTGCGAAGCAATGACCAATACAAGAGGTGTATTTAAAGCCTCCCTGGAAGAGATCAAGCGTCATGACGACATGAATTTCATTACAGGTATAAACCATTCCGTTCTGCACGGATATAACTACTCGCCTACAATGGCAGAATTTCCAGGATGGGTCAGGTTTGGTTCTTATTTTAATGAGCACAACACATGGTGGCCTTATTTTTCAAAATGGGTTGATTACAATGCAAGGCTTTCCTATATATTTCAGCAATCACAACCTGTTAAAAATATCGCTATTATGGGTCCGACTGGCGACATATGGAGCGAAAAGGGTTTGACCAGGGTTCCCTTTCACAAGGAGCCATGGTATTGTTACCGGTTATGGGAACCGGTCAGCCAGGCAGGCAGTTCATGCGATTATATTGATGAAAAAATTGTTGCGGACGGACAAAAGGAAAATGGTCTGCTTAAGTATGGACCCATGTCCTACCAGGCTGTTATTCTGTGTAGTGTCAGATCCGTTGAACCGGGCACAGCGCTTGCCCTGACTGATTTTGTCAAAAACGGAGGACGACTGGTTGCAATTGACGGATTCCCTCATCGCTCCCTTTCATTTAATAATGCCTCAGAAAATGATGAAACCGTAAAGGAACTCTTCTCCGAAATCGCTGAGAAATACCCTGACAGAGCCATCAGTATAAAGAGTCCGGACTCGCCCGAAACATTGCTTCCATGGACAATTGACCTGTTAAACAGGATGAAAATTCAACCGGATATAGTAATCAAAAATCCTGATAAGAATATTTTCCAGATAAAACAAAAGTATGGTGAAAGGGATATTTACTTTCTTGTCAATTCCAACCGATCAAAAACTATAACATTCGAGGCGCTCTTTCCGGGTGGCGGTAAATCTGCTCCGTGGATCTGGAATCCTGAAGACGGGACAAGGAAATTGTTCCCTTATGATAAGGCTGAAAATGAACTGACAATTGAATTGCAGCCTTTGCAATCCCTGCTTCTTGTGTTTGATCCCGATCTGAGAGGAAATCCCGGAGATACGGTCAAAAAATCCCTGGATTCGACGCTGTTAACTGTTGAAGGTCCCTGGCAGGTCGGGTTTCAGCATGCTGACGGACGAAATTTTGACCGCAATTTCGAAAAACTGAAAGAATTTGGCACTTCAGATGACACTGATCTGAATACATTCGCCGGAACTGTATACTATAAGACAACCTTTAATTCGGATGGCACCGGAACATGGCTGATAATTGATAAAGTCAACAAAGGTGTGACTGAAGTGTATTTAAATGGGAAACATGCAGGCATTAACTGGTACGGCAAGCCGCAATTTTGCATCGACAGCCTGTTGCTTAAAGGTGAAAACCGGCTTGAGATAATGTACACTTCCGTATTGAGCAATTATGCAAGAAGCCTGAAAGATAATCCGACAGCTGTCAGATGGACAGCAGGATATGAAAAAATAGCATCAGGTCTTGAAGGTGACGTGATAATAACCAGATAATTAATGTATTAGAATTATGCGATCAACTTTTATTCTGACTTTTTGCCTGGCAGCATCCATATTACCCCTGAATGCAAGAATAATCCCGACAAATCTGATTTGTGAGTACCTTAAGAATCCTGATGTAATTGATATTACTAATCCGCGTCTTTCCTGGGTTAATACTCCGGAAGACCTTGAAAGGGGACAGGTACAGGCGGCATATCAGATCAGGGTTGCCGGGTCAAAGGAATTGCTGCTCCGCGGCAGAGCCGATCTGTGGAACACCAGGAAAGTCAGGTCAGGTGAGTCTTTAAATATCAGGTATAAAGGAAAAGCTCTGTCATCCCGTCAGGATTGCTGGTGGCAGGTTAGAGTCTGGGACAAGCATAAAAAAGTATCTGAGTGGAGTGAGCCTGCTTACTGGTCAATGGGACTTCTCGATCCGGCCGAATGGAAAGCAAAATGGATAGGCGCTCCCTGGCAGGGCGAAGAACCAATACCCGACAGGGAAAGACCTCTCACCGCTTCACGCGCAAAAGCAGGGCAGACAATCACTGATATAAATGCCTTGAAAAACTCGCTTTCTGCTCCCCTTATCCGAAAAACATTCCTTGTAAGAAAAGGACTTGTAAAAGCAAGGGCATTTGTGACAGGGCTGGGGTATTTCGAATTATACCTGAATGGTTCGAAAGTAGGTAATGACGTGCTTGTTCCGAATCAGACAAATTATGGCAAGAGACCCGGACTGATGAATAATCCCATCCCGCTCCCTGATGAATTTAAGGAATACAGGGTAATGTACCTCGTCTACGATCTGAAGGATATGTTAACCGAGGGTGAAAATGTTGTCGGTGCCATCGTGGGCAACGGATTTTATAACGCTCCGATTAACTGGACTGAATCCTACGGAACGCCGCGTTTTATCGGTCAGATATACCTGACTTATGCTGACGGGACTGAAGAGGTTATCGTTAGCGATGAATCCTGGAAAGCTTCCAGAAGTCCGATAGTCATGGATCTTATATTTGACGGTGAGCATTATGATGCGCGTCTTGAACAGCCGGGTTGGTGCAACACAGGATTTGATGATTCCCGGTGGGAAAATGCTGTATTAAGGAAAGCCCCTGAGGGCAAAATGAAAGCCCACATGGCTTACCCTGACCGGGTAATGGAAAAACTTGACCCTGGCACTGTTGAGAACCTGGGCAATGGACATTTCAGGATTGATTTCGGAGAGGAGATCTCAGGATGGATCCACCTGGATAATATTGTTGGTAAAGCCGGGCAGAAAATTGAAATTAAGTATCTGCATCAGACTCCTGTAGGGGACAACTCATACACTCTCAGAGGAGACGGGCGGGAGTCGTATCATGCCCGTTTTACCTGGTTTGTATTCAGAAAGGTTGAAATTAACGGTTGGCCTGTGGAGTATTTACAACCCGGACAGATCACCGCCGAGGCAGTTTACACAATGACTGAGACAACCGGCAAATTTGAATGTTCCAATGAACTGCTTAACAAAATAAACAGGATCTGGTGGAGAAGCCAGACAGACAACATGCACGGGGGTATTGCCAGTGACTGCCCGAACCGAGAACGATCTACCTCCACCGGCGATGGCCAGGTTGCATGTGTGACTGTAATGCATAATTTCGATGCCAGGGCATTTTATAACAAGTGGATCCACGATATCATCGGAGCATGTAATGAGGAATCGGGTTATGTGCCTAACGGTGCTCCATGGCAGCCCGGGTGCGGTGGGGGTGTAGCATGGGGTGCTGCAATAAGCATAATGCCCTGGGAATTTTACCTGCACTATGGCGACGCCGATATCCTGAAAGAGAGTTATGAAGGGATGAAAGGATATGTGAGATATATGCTTACATGGACCGATAATGATGGTATAATGTTATCCCGGGCTCTGGGTCCTGATGGAAAACCCAACAGGTGGATGAACCTTGGTGACTGGTCGCTTCCATTTGAAGCGCCTCCTGATGAAATGGTACATACATTCTATCTCTGGCGTTGTTCGGACATAACATCCAAAGTCGCCTCCATACTGGGATACAGCGAAGAGGCTGAAAAGTATTCTGCAATAACAAAAAGGACAAGGGATGCTTTCATGGAACGATTCTATGATGAAAAAAATGGTACCTACGGGAAATATGGCGGTAATATTTTTGCTCTGAAAATGGGTGTTCCGGAGGATCGGAAAGCCAAAGTTATTGCTGCTTTAAAGGCTGATATTCAGGCTAATGACGGGCATCTTGATACAGGTATTTTCGGAACTCAGTTCTTTTTTGAGGTACTGGCTGAGAGCGGATTAAATGACCTGGCATATGCAGCAATGAATAAAAAAACAATGCCTTCTTATGGTTACTGGCTGGAACAGGGTGCAACAACTTCATGGGAAGATTGGGATCGTCCGGGTTCGGGAAATCACCCGATGTTCGGCGGGGGACTGGTATGGCTTTACAGGAAGCTGGCAGGGATGGATTCCGACCCTGAGAATCCCGGATACAGGCATGTTATTTTTCGGCCACAGCCCGCAGGTTTTATAACACGGGCATCCTACTCAAATCTGACGCCTTACGGACAATGCAAAATAAGCTGGAAGAAAGAATATAACAGGTTCAGCATGGAGATAGAGGTTCCGGTTGGATGCAGGGCTACAGTGTATGTTCCGGCAGAAGAACAGAAAAATGTGATGGAGATCGGGCATTCTTTCGAAGAACAGCCCGGTGTATCTTTTGTCAGGATGGCTGATGGATATGCTGTATTTAATACCGGATCGGGCATATATGTATTTGAAAGTGATAATATTAAATAATTATAGGTAGGATAATATAACAATGGTAGAAAAAACTTTCTTTTATCAATTGATCAGAAGATCCTTTTTAGTTCTCCTGACTTCCATGTTTATCTGTCCAGCATCCGGCCAGATAAAATGGGAACATATATCAAGTAAAACCGGAGCAATAGAAGTTCCGAATCCCGGGAAACAACAAACTTCAGCCGCAGTTGGTGACTTCGACAATGACGGGATCAACGATTTCTGTATCTCCGAACGGACCACAGCTCCCGGATTGGTCTGGTACAGACGATCATCAACCGGATGGAAAAGATACATTGTTGAACCATCCGTGTGCTATATTGAAGCCGGCACCCATGCTTTCGATGTAGATAATGACGGCGATCAGGACATCATTGCAGGTGGTGAAGGTAAAACCAATCAGGTATGGTGGTGGGAAAACCCGTTGCCGGATTTCAGTAAACCTGCATGGACAAGACATTTGATAAGAAATACCGGTGGAAACAAGATCCATGACCAGTTGGTTGGTGATTTTGATGGTGATTTCAAGCCGGATCTTGTCTTCTGGGCTCAGGGTGATCAGACGCTCTATTTTACCCGTATCCCTCAGGATCCTGCCGTTCAGGAGAACTGGAAACTGATTCCGGTCTATAAATACTACTTCGACGGCCAGATGGAACAACACGGTACCTACCCTGCATTCAGAAGGACCAACGAACATGAAGGTCTTGCAAAAGCTGATATTGACGGTGACGGCATCCAGGATATTATAGGCGGAGGCAGCTGGTTCAAATATCTGGGTAATGATAAGTTCTCTTATAATGTCGTGGATGGGGCTTATACTTTCAGCCGGTCAGCAGCAGGACAGCTTGTAGCCGGGGGAAGACCGGAAATAGTGCTGGTTGTTGGTGACGGATGGGCTCCGTTGTATATGTATGAATTCCGGAAGAATACCTGGATAAAAAAAGAAATTGTGCCAAAAGTTAGCAATGGCCATTCCCTGTCAGTTGTCGATTTTGACAACGATGGGAACCTGGATATCTGGTATGCTGAGATGACCCTGGGTGGGAATACAATGGCTGTGAACAGGCTTCTGTTTGGCGATGGAAAAGGGAATTTCCCTCGTGATATGATCATTTCAGAAGGTATTGACCTGCACGATTCAGAGATTATCGACCTTGATGGCGATGGGGATCTGGACATTCTGGGGAAACCGTATGATGGTGATGCCCCGCGACTGGATATATGGCTGCAGAACGGTACCGGAAAGAAAATGTCCGGGAAGATGTAAACATATTCGAATTATGAAATACAGTCATCTGAGATTTATTCTGATCCTTGGGATCCTATTGCCTTTAAAAGGGTATTCACAATCACAATTCTTCAGACAATACTGGATGGAATATAACAGTCAGATTAACAATACGAATCCAGCCGGACGACCGGAAAGGCCCCGTGTCGGCGACCGTTTGATGAGCACACATCCGGACCACTGGTCAAGAACTGAAGCTCAGGTTAACGGACTGATAATGATTAATATACCTGATACAATCATGAATATTGATCATACTGAACTCTGGCTGGAACTCTGGGGAGGCCATCCTGGCACTGCTGGCAAAAGATTCCAGATCAACGGAGGCAGGGTATATCCGATTCCTGACAGGCCTACTGCTGAGAATAACTGTGAATACATTTATCCTGTAATTCCATTCGAATTCAGGGACCTGGTAAAAGGCAACAATGCCATCCAGTTCGGATGCGATCGTGGGACAACTTTCTGGGGACACTTCATCATAGACCAGCTTGCTGTAAGATGTTACCTGAAACAGGACGATTATTTTCTGACTTCAACGGGACTTAACAAATTCTTTGCAAAACCGGCGGTCAGGAGTAAAATCCTTTCTGACAACACAGAGATATCCCTTGATTTTACAGGAACATTTGAAGATCAGATTGCAGCAGTTCATTATTTTGCACGCTATGCCGGGTATGATGCAAATGGATCGGAAAATGAAAATTATTGGCATGGATATACTCATGACAGGGTATATAAGGGACACCTGGGGACTTCAGATAAAGCTCCATTTCCTGTAAACTGGAATACATCAATGATACCGGACCAGCCGGGTCCGATGGCTGTTAAAGCTCTGGTTGAATTTAAAGATGGTCTTTGCTTCTGGTCGGATGTGAT
>CAZKMH010000127.1:0-9246 GCA_964553395.1 uncultured Rikenellaceae bacterium
AGAATGAGATGAGGAGCCTTCTCACCAATACTGAAGGGTTATCAGATTCCGGGGATTGCTTCCTGTATAGTGATCTGGGCTGGATGACATTTAATGGTAATGGGTACAAAACATATTTTGGTACGAAAAATGAACCGGGTCCTGCAAAATCCGAAAATGACATTCCGCCTGAGGAAAGAAGTGATGGCTGGAAGAATTTAATCGACTGCGTACGTAGCAGGAAAAGGGAAGATCTTGATAATGATATCCTTGAGGGTCATATGTCGGCGGCGCTGGGACATCTTGGTGTGATATCGTACCGGACCGGAAGGAAACTGGTTTTTAATCCTGAAACAGAGAAGTTTGTCAAAGATCCTGAAGCTGACAAACTTCTGACGCGTACATACAGGAAGCCATATGTAATGCCTGATAAGGTATAGCATAATCCAATAAAGATGAAATTAAGGTTGCCGGCAATACTTTTATTAATTGTCCTTCAGTTTCTTCCAGGAATTTCATATGGGCAGAAGGCAAATAAAAAAATTACCATCACCGGTAAAGTAACGGATGCAACAGGGAAACCTGTTTCAGGTGCTGTCATTTTTATTGATAAAGTTAAAACGGATGTGTTAACGGATGGACAAGGATATTACAAAATAAAAGTGAAGCCTGATGCAAAAGAGATACTGGCCTTCACACTTTTCTACGGAGTTTCTGAAAAAGTTATTAACAGCCTGACAAACATTGATTTTATTCTCACAGGTGAGAATCAGGGAGAAAAGATTAAAGTAGCTGATAAAAAGCCTGTTAGTCCAGGAAATGAGACTTCCGGAAAGCAGGAAACCACCAGGATTAAGGGGTTTGACCCGGATGATGTAAGAAATGCCAGTTACCAGACGATTTATGACATGATACGAGGCAGGTTTGCCGGTGTGGAGGTAAGCGGTAAAAGTATCAGAATTATGGGGTCATCATCCCTGAATGTAAGCACCGAACCTCTTTTTGTGATTGATGGTGTAATTGTAAACAATATTGATAATATCTCTCCCCAAACTGTGAAATCCATCGAGGTTCTGAAAGGCCCTGATGCCACGGTTTACGGTACAAGGGGTTCTAATGGAGTAATTGTTATTACACGAATAACCGGGAAAGACAGATAAGAATCCGGGTTTTATTCGATATAATGGAAATAATACCAGTAGGTGCCTGAATAATTGGGATGCAACAGGTCACGTGCGTCAGAATTATTAAGATAGATCTTTGCATAAGCATCCATTCCTGACATAACACTCTTACTTATTTTAAAACGGCTTCCGGAGAGGGGATCACTATTGGTGAGACTCATGTAAAACAGTATCGCTTCCTGATATGAGACCGGCATTTCCCGGTAATTATGTTTCTCCATAACAGGAAGTAAGTTTACAAATTTATCCAGCTCTCTGTTCATCAGATACCAGGCAGCAAGGTACTCAAAAGCAATTCTGTTATTGGGATTATCCCTTAAAAGCCGGTGGAGGATACTTTCAATATCCTCAATATGAAAAAAGAAATCCTCCCTGACAAGTAACTTTTTTTTCTCCCCCCAGTCGGGATGGTTGCTGATCATCTTTTCATTATAAAGATATTTTTGTGTATCCTCGGCCCATTTGCGGTAAAAAAGTGTCTTTTCAAGCAGCCTTAAGTATTTCTCCGATACCTTATAGTGACCATTAATAAGGTTTGTCTCTGCAAGTCTTTTGATTGTTCGCACTGTCTTTTCCATATCCGGCATCACCTCCATACTCTCGAAAGCATACTGCTGAGAGGCATTAATGAGTCCAAGATGATAGAAGATCTCATTTCCCATCATCGGAGTGATGAATTCCTTATTAAATGGCAGAAAAAGACCTTCTGTTCCATGCTGTTCATAATTAAAGAGTTTATCACCTATCTGGCCGGTCTTTGCAAGTGAAAGATTGAACATTGCCAGGGACAGAAAGTTCCGGGGATATTTTTTTTCAGCATGTGTAATGACCTCTTTCCACTTCTGGTTTTTCACCAGGTAGTCGTACGTCATTATTTCTTCTGCATCAAAATCCACCCAGACTTTGAGCCCATAGAAACATGTTAATGACAATACAGTAATTTGTGCAAACAACGAGTACTTTCTACCAGGAAATTCTGATGGTATCAGGGAACAGATTGCCATCAGGAGTGCAGGAATCGCAAACAGGACAGGCAGGATCCATGGAATTTTATCAGGAATATTATGATAAAATTCACTCATGAACGCAAGCTTAACCGGCTGAAAGATAATATATTGCATGATCAATAATGGAAATCCAGCTGCAACAGCAAAATAGACCAGAAGGAACCAGGGATTAATTTGGTTTACGGAGGAAGGACTGACAGTTATCTTCCCGGCTGTTTTCTTTTCTGAATCGAAGGAAGGAATTAGTTCAAAGGCCAGCATGATCAATAACAGGCTAATATAAGATCCGCCCAGCAGATGGTAAACCAACGGGATCAGGAAAAGTCCTGAAAGGAACCGATGCTTTTTGTTCCTGATCTTTGTATAAAACAATCCCAGCAGCAATGCACCCGTAAAGCCTGTTATTGCTGACAGGGGAAACAAATCACTGCACAGGATAAATCCTGAAATCAGAGCAGGAAGAAATGTAAGGGGATGCAAAGAGTTATAAGGATTTATCCTGGAAAGGAGACATTTTGTAATATGCCGGATTGCCAGCAACAGGAGGGCAATGATCAATGCACCGGAAATTGGCAGATGGTAAAACTGAGTCAGAAATCCACCGATATAACCGTTAAATCCACCCGGCAATTTCAATTTCTCAAGAAAAAAATCATCTGTCAGTAAAAACAATTGCAGTTGCTCCGTAAAGAGAAGGTGATGATCATAGAAAATAGCAAAAAAGGTAAAGACCGCAATTCCAAATGCCAATGAAGAGATTAATTCGACGTTCAGAAATAACCTGAGATCTCTGGTTTGCTCCTTACCCATAAATTATGTAAATTGATGCCTGAATTTTTAGGGTATCTTTTAAATGCAGTACTAATATACGACTTACAACTTGAATATTTCTTGATAGATTGTCTTTGTATGGGAAACAGTTAGTTTTGTATCACGACAATCAGGTAGCGATAATTTCAAAATTGAAAATTATGAAAAACATTAGTATTACGGGAATTACCAGATATACGGGATTATTGAGAGGAATCCTTATTTTATCTTTAATTATTCCACAGATAAGCAGTGTATATTCGCAGAGTGAACTTGATGTGATCAGGAACAGCTGGCTGGAATACAGCGATGCCCCAAATTCATTGTATCATTATCTTACAGGTCAGGCTTATGACCTTCTGGCTCAAAGAGAGGATAAAATTTCGAAGTTTAAGACCGTCGCTGAATGGCAGGAAAGACAGAAGATGATCCGTGAAACTCTGATGGACATTGTTGGTCCTTTCCCGAAAAAGACTCCCCTGAATCCCAGAATTACGAGGACCATCGATAAAGGCAATTATAAAGTTCAGCATATCATTTTTGAGTCACAGCCGCTATTCTATGTAACATCATCATTATATATTCCATCTGGTATAAACCGGCGCAACAGGGCACCGGCCGTTATTTATTGCAGCGGACATTCAGTTGAGGGGTACAGAAGCGCTGTTTATCAGCATGTTATACTGAATCTTGTAAAGAAAGGATTTGTTGTTTTTGCATTTGATCCGGTCGGTCAGGGGGAGCGGCTGGAGTATTTTGATCAGAAAACCGGTAAATCTGCGATCGGAGGCCCGACAAAAGAACATTCTTATCCTGGAGCCCAGGCTTTTATTACCGGCAGTTCACAGGCAAGATATATGATCTGGGACGGGATAAGAGCTGTTGACTACCTGTTGACAAGGAAAGAGGTTGATCCGGAAAGAATTGGTATTACCGGACGTTCTGGCGGGGGAACACAATCGGCATATATAGCTGCTTTTGATGATCGTATTTATGCTGCTGCTCCTGAGAATTACCTGACTAATTACAGACGATTACTCCAGACCAGAGGGCCACAGGATGCTGAACAAAACATATTCAACATAATTTACCGGGGGCTCGACCACCCGGATTTTCTGATCGTAAGAGCACCGAAGCCTGCCCTTATGATCACTACGACAAGAGATATGTTCAGTATCCAGGGTGTCATGGAAACCGAGAAGGAGGTGTCAAGGGTTTATAATGCCTTTGGTAAAGCAGATAATTTTTTACGGAGCGAGGATGATGCCGAACATGCTTCGACCAAAAAGAACAGGGAAGCGATGTATGTATTTTTTCAAAAACATCTCAAAAATCCCGGAAACCCGGCTGATGAAGAGACCCAGCCTTTGACACCTGAGGAGCTGAAGGTAACTCAAACCGGACAGATATCTGCATCACTTGCCGGGGAGACGGTATTCAGCCTCAATCGACAGGAGGCGGAACTCCGGATGAAAGAGTTGAATGAATTACGGAAGAATTCTGAGATCTTTTTACCAGGAGTTGTCAATTCTGCAAAAAAGCTTTCAGGATACCGGGAGCCGCCTGCAACTGATGATCCTGTATTCACAGGCCGCATTCAGAGAGCAAATTATGCAATAGAAAAGTACTTTATTAAGGGTGAAGGAAACTACATAATTCCTTATCTTTTATTTAAACCTGCAAAGCCCGGGAAGAGTGTCATGATCTACCTTCATCCTTCAGGAAAATCCGCAGAAGCTTCTGCAGGCGGTGAAATAGAACGATTTATAAGCCAGGGGATTACGGTTCTTGCTCCCGATCTGATAGGATCAGGAGAAATGGGTCCCGGAGCTTTTAAAGGTGATGCCTACTTTGATGGTGCATCACATAACCTCTGGTATGCATCAATCCTGGTTGGCAGAAGCATAACCGGGATACAGGCAAGTGATGTTCTCAGGCTGGTTAATTTAATAAAACGTGACCTGAGCGGGTCTGAGATCACAGGTTACGCAAGGAAAGAAATGGCTCCTGTTCTGTTGCATGCCGGGGTATTTAGCAGCGATATCGGAAGTATGATCCTGGTTGAACCTTATTCATCATACAAGTCAATTGTTATAAACAGGTTTTATGATCCGCAATTCATACTAAGCTGTGTCCCCGGAGCATTGAAAGAATATGACCTGCCGGATCTTGCAGCTGCATTTGCACCGCGTAAACTTTTTATTTCAGGAACGATTGACGGGAATAAAGTCAGGTTAGATAAAAGTGAGGATCTTGAAATCATCAGAGCAGGATATAAGAACAGGAATGCTGAAAACATGCTTGAGATAGTAACAGACGGGTCAATTCCGGAAGATTGGCATCCCTGATTTAACGTCTTTTAACATAGTAGAAGGTAGAAGATTGGATTTTATGTTATAAAAGATATTAATTTTAAGCGGTTTATAAACTATGAAGGCCAGATCACAGCTTTGAAGTATAATGAAAAGGATAACGCTTGTGTTTTATAGTTTTTACAAAAAGTATAAGTTGGCAGTTTGCAATGGGCAGTTGGCAAACAGCAAAAATTGTCAACTGCTATTTGCCGGTTGCCAACTTCAGATTAGGATCTGCAAAGGTGAAAATAAGTTAATAGCCGTTGATTATCAAACTAATGATTAAGAATATGGGAAAACCAATCAAGCGTCGTGATTTTATTAAAACCGCAGCTGCCGGATCAGTCACTCTTGGATTAGCCGGCAAATCATTATCAATGAATAAAATTACGTCCCAACAGTCCGGAAGGATAGGCATTATTGGTCTGGATACCTCTCACAGTGTCGCTTTCACGAAAACCATTAACGATCCAAATGCCGGACCTGAATTTGCAGGCTATAAGATAGTTGCTGCTTATCCAAAAGGCAGTAATGATATTAAATCAAGTGTCGACAGGATTCCAGGCTACATAGAGGATGTTAAAAAACTTGGAGTTGAAATTGTGAATTCGATCGATGAGCTTCTTCAAAAAGTCGATGTAGTGCTTCTTGAAACGAATGACGGACGTCTTCATTTTGAACAGGCCATACCGGTGCTGAAAGCAGGTAAGAGGATGTTTATTGACAAGCCTATTGCTGCATCACTGACAGATGCTATTGCGATATTTGATGCGGCAAAACACTATAATGTTCCCATCTTTTCTGCATCATCATTAAGATATATCAATGGAGTAAAAGAAATAGCCGGTGGATCTATCGGTAAAGTTCTGGGTGCTGATGTATACAGCCCGGCGTCCCTCGAAAAGACACATCCGGATCTTTTCTGGTATGGGATTCACGGTGTTGAAACACTTTTTACAATAATGGGGACCGGATGCAAAAGTGTTTCACGGACATTTACTCCCGATACTGATCTGGTTGTTGGTAAATGGCAGGATAACAGGATCGGCTCTTTCAGAGGTATCCGTACAGGAAGGGCAAATTATGGAGGCAATGTATTTGGTGAAAAGGGTATTTCTTCGCTTGGAACCTCTCCCGGTTACACTCCTCTGATAATAGAAATAGTAAAATTCTTCAGAAACGGAATTCCTCCGGTAAGTGCTGAAGAAACACTGGAAATATTTACTTTTATGGCTACAGCTGAGGAGAGTAAATTTAAGGGAGGTATACCGGTTGAAACAGAAAAAGTGCTGAAAAAAGCGCGGAAGAAGGCTGCGAAAAAGAATTTTGAATAACTAAAAACTAATAACTAATCACCAATAACCAAAAACAATCCTTAAATGACAAAAAGAAGAGAGTTTATCAAGAAAAGTGCCCTGGGAACAGCCGGTATCGCCATTGGCGGTATGGGATTAAGCGCCAGGACATACAATTCAATTCCCGGTGCAAATGAACGTGTTACCGTTGCAGTTATCGGGATACGAGGACAGGGGGGCGGACATGTAAGAACATATTGTCGCATGAAAGAGACTAATAATGTCCGGCTCAAGACCATTTGCGATGTCGATGAACAGTATTTTGCACCCAAATCAAAGGAGGTCTTTGACAGTACCGGTGAAAAGCCTGTCACTGAATGGGATATGCGCAAAGTGTTTGAAGACAAGGAGATAGATGCTGTCTCTTTCGGCACACCTAACCACTGGCATGCACTGGGAACAATCTGGGCTTGCCAGGCCGGCAAAAATGTATATGTTGAAAAACCGGCATCCTATGGAGTGTGGGAAGGCCGCAAGATGGTGGAAGCCGCCAGGAAATACAATGTACGTGTACAGACCGGAACGCAGAACCGTTCAATTCGTACTGTGAGAGAAGCGATCAAATTCCTTCATGACGGGGGAATCGGTGAAGTATATATGGCTAAGGGACTCTGCTTCAAACCACGTGATTCCTTTGGTATTTCTCCTGATAGTGAACCACCTGCCTCATTCCATTACGATATGTGGCTCGGGCCGGCACCATGGCGCCCTTATAATGAGAAACGCGGCCATTATAACTGGCACTGGCACTGGGATACAGGCGGAGGCGACACTGCAAACCAGGGTCCTCATCAGTTTGATATTGCGCGGTGGGGCCTGAACAAAAATGAACACCCGGTGACAATATATTCAATGGGCGGACTTTTCGGAATTGATCCCAGGGAGTGTTCTCAGGAAACACCAAACACCCAGACCTCACTCTTTGAATACAAAGACGGAAAGATCCTCGAATTTGAGACACGCGGACGGTATACACATGCTGAATCAAGCCTGGAGATCCGAATCGGGAATATGTTCTATGGTACTGAGGGTTATGTTGAAATAGACGGCGGAACATGGAAAGCTTTCAGGAAACGTGAAAATAAGCCTTTTGCAGGCTCGGATGTTGGCGAAAGGCCAACCGATCCTACCTTTATGGCACCTCCCGGAGGCTCCAGCCATTATGGGAACTTTATCGAAGCTATACGTTCAGGAAAGAATTCAGACCTGAATTGCGATATTCTTGAAGGTTACATGTCTGCAGCACTACCTGCTCTGGCAAATATTTCATACCGTCTGGGAAGGAAGCTGACTTTCGACGGCGTAAAGGAAAAATTTGTGAAAGACAAAGAGGCCGACAAGATGCTGACGAGGAATTACAGAAAACCTTATGTAGTTCCTGCGGAAGTCTAAAAGACAGTGAAGGGTTGTCAAAGGAGAATCCTGAGAAGGACTTCTCTGACACCCTTTTTTATTTAACAAATAGTCCATAATAACCCCAAAGCATGAAAATTAGATCAATAAGAATTTCCCTTCTGG
Source organism: uncultured Rikenellaceae bacterium (assembly GCA_964553395.1). Taxonomy (GTDB): domain Bacteria; phylum Bacteroidota; class Bacteroidia; order Bacteroidales; family VadinHA17; genus LD21. Next base: position 8,208 of record CAZKMH010000127.1, read on the forward strand.
CTTTAATAGTCATTGTATCCTTTAGTTGCCTCTCATCAAAGAAGATCGCCGGTGATCTGAAGGTTATCCTGGTTAAGAGTGAAGCAGAAAGAAAAGTTGATGTCCTGGTTGACGGTAAACTGTTCACAACCTATCGCTGGCCTGAAAATGTTTACAAACCGGTTCTTTATCCTGTGAATACCTCCTCCGGTACAGAGATCACACGTGGATTCCCGTTGAATCCCCGGGAAGGTGAAAGGAATGATCATATTCATCAGGTTGGGATCTGGCTGAATTATGGAAAAGTTAACGGACTGGATTTCTGGGGAAACGGATTCAGGGGAGTAAAAGAACCGAACGGTGGAGAAATAAAACACCTGTCAGTGGAGAAAATGTCAGGAGGTATGGGTGAAGCAATCCTGATTACAAATGAAAGCTGGATTAATCCTGCCGGGGCTCAGCTTCTGGCTGAAAGAACAGAATATCATTTCATTGTAAAAGGATCCACACGCATAATTGACAGGATAACAACCCTCAAAGCAGGTACTGAAACCGTTAAATTCGATGATACCAAAGAAGGGATGTTCGGGATAAGAGTAGCCCGTCAGTTGGAATTGCCGGGTAATGAGATGGTTGCCCTTCTGAAAGCAGATGGAACCCTGTCAACAGAAAAAGTAAGGGCCAGCGTCGGAGCCACAGGCAATTACAGAAGCAGTGAAGGGGTGACAGGAGATGCAGTCTGGGGGAAACGTGCAAAATGGATGGATCTGTACGGGAATATTGGAGAAGAAAAGATCTCTGTTGTTGTTTGTGATCATCCAAAAAATCCCGCCTATCCCACATACTGGCATGCCAGGGGATATGGATTATTCGCAGCCAATCCGCTGGGATGGACCGATTTCACAAATGGTAAGGAGAAACTTAACTTTTCTGTCGCAGCAGGTCAGTCTGTGACGTTCAGGTACAGGGTGATAATCAGTTCGGGGGTACATCTGACGGATGGTGAAATAAATGTATTGTCAGAGGATTTCTCTAAAAAATATTAATGGCTCAAAGGCTC
>CAZKMH010000128.1:0-9014 GCA_964553395.1 uncultured Rikenellaceae bacterium
AGCAGATGAATACAATCTCAAATGATGATTATGAATCTGATCTGTTCAATTCCAAAAAATTTTCAGATTCCACTATCGAAGATGATATGATCAAAAGACAGATCCAGAAGGATGTCAGAAATATGATCAGCCATCTGCCGGAAGATCAGCGCGAAGTGGTCATCCTGCGGCATTATGCCGGACTGAGCTTTAAGGAGATCGCTGAGATTACCGAGGTTAGCATTAACACCGCTCTCGGCAGGATGAGATATGCCCTCATTAATATGAGAAAGATAATGGAGGAGAAGAAGATCAGTCTTACTATTAACTAAGGCATTAAGGCTTTAACACCCTAACGCCCTGCTGGCGCCGATTTGCAATCGGTGCCGAAACCAAGATAGTTACTGGGCACGGATTATAACCGAGGAGCGCTTCAGCGCTCCGAGCTCGGCGAAGCCAAATCCGCGCCAGCTTAGTCTTGTTGCCCTTACGCCTTTACGCCCTAACACTCCAGGCCCTATCTTCCCCTGCTGGCGCCGATTTGCAATCGGTGCCGAAACCAAGATAGTTACTGGGCACGGATTATAAATCCGCGCCAGCTTAGTCTTGTTGCCTTTACACCCTAACACTCCAGGCCCTATTTTTTAATTCTTACAGAAATGTTATATTAAATATAATATTCCAACCCGTCAGGCGTTATTACAAAAACATAATCATGAAGCCTATGGGTTTAACTTTTACTCCTTTTATTTCATATCAAGAGATCAAGACTGACGGAATCGACATTTATGAAGATGCATATGGATTGTGCCAGGATTTCAGTGATGTGATCGGATTGCTTAAGCAGGTAAAACCTGCTCCGGGAAAACGGCTGACACGCCGGCTGATTGCGAAAATCAGAAAATACTGAATTAAACTTTAACACTGAGAAGGAATAATCATGAGCCTGCCTGTTAACTACTCTGAGGTTACGTCTGGTTAATAAAGTAAACCGAATGGCAGGCAGCAATGCCTGCCGTTTCTGTCCTTAACCTGCTTGGACCAAGGTGAACCGGGATATACCCTTTTCCGGTAGCAGTTTCAAACTCGTCAACGGAAAAATCACCTTCGGGACCGATAAGGATCACCGCTCTTTCACCTTTTTTATAGACTTCTCCGATCCCTCGCCTTGGTATATTTGTTCCACAATAGGCTATCATCAGAGTTCCCTGCCTCTCCTTATTTATAAAGTCGTTGAACGAACATGATGGATTCAGGATACTCCTTCGTGCTTTCAATGACTGCTTCATGGAGGAGATGATAAGGTTCTCGATCCTTTCCTGTTTGATTCCCGGCTTTTCCGTATTCCTGCAGATAACCGGTGTGATCTCATCAATACCTATTTCGACACTCTTTCCTACGAACCATTCAAATCTTTCCGGATTCTTAAGCGGTGAAATTGCAATATGAAGGGCCCAATCCCTCTTTTCAAAATCATTGATTGTTTTCAGAATGCTGATTGCGCAGCCTCCCGGGTCAGGATCGGTTATTACTCCCTCATACAAATTACCTCTGCCATCGATCAGCCTGACCGGTGTACCCTTCTTCATCCTCAGTACTCTGATGGAATGCTTCGATTCTTTTTCATCCAGAATGTACCTGTCACCTTTTAAATCAGGAGCGTAAAATATCTGCATAACCAGATTTTCGGATAAATGAGACTTCTCAGTTTACTACCTGCCGTTTAATACCTTAAGCTGATCACCTGATAAGCCGCCTGTCGAGCCTTTCTTCTTCAATAATGTCAGGTTCCATTCCCGCTTCACCGGCCATCCTGCGCAGGAACCTGGTGAGTCTGTCTTCAACCGATATCATAAAAGTATAGGGAACCCTCAGCGATGAATCAGGATGCTTTCTTGCTCTTTGCTTTATTTTGGCAATAAATGTATTGAAGGTGATATCCGCCGACTGCACCATCATATTACCCCTTACATAGGAGAAATAGTACCATGTTGATTCATCGGCTTTAAGATAAATGTCGAAAATATCACCTGATCTGCGCCGCTGAATTTCAATAAAGCCGTCGACATAGAGGTTGAGCGGCTGGTTTCCGATGAATCCAATGCCAATTCTGCCCTTCGACCTGAAGGAAGATGATGGTTCATTCCAGTAAAGGGTCACATCATTTAAGAACAATTCATAATTAAATTCTTTCGGCAGGTTTCTTGCGGCGCCAAAAAGATTGAGGTCTTCCTTCATCAGGTTGGCTGCTTCGACACCCAGCAGATCTTTCATTCCCTTATTATTCAGCTCACTGTTAAGGTTAACGGGTTTCAGTGTAGGCATCAATCTTATTTTGTCACTCATCATTGCCAGCGCTTCGGCTGAGAAATGGAAGTCAAAGCCAAGGAGCGCCTGGATTTCAACTTTCCCGGAATCAATCTGATGAATTACCTTACCTGCACCGGCCATATGAGCCAGATCGAAATTGGTACCGAAATTGAGTCTCCCTTCACCTGAAAGAATACAATAATCCTTGTCAAGAGCTAGCATCCCCCCATTCAGAGTCGGATCGGCGATCTTTTCAAGTGATGTGATCACATATCTGTTTTTGGCTTTTTCAAAATAGAGATATCCGTTTGCATTAACAAGACCGATATCAGCCCATGATTTTTGTTCTGAAAGGAAGGCGGGATAAATGTGAAGTGAATCGACATTGACATAAGATCCTGAATAAATAAGGTTATCGTTAACATCACGTGGTTTATCACCGGTTGGGATCATGACATTTTTAGGATCAATGAAGGATTTGAACTTCACCGGATATGATTTTAAACGATCACAAAGCTGAATTATTCCGGCTGCACCGGTGAATAAAAGCTGATTTTTATTGGCATAGAGGTTCACATCACCTGTGAAGGTGAATGCGGAACTGAGCATAAAATTCTGACTGACAGGAATATAACCTCTTGCGCTTGTAACCATCGTATCGACAGTCACTTCGGAAAAACTTATATTATGGATATCTCCGTTATCGTCAGCATAATCTGATACAGCACTTCCCGAATACTTTTTGGTAGATTCGATTGTAATTTTCGCAGAGTGCAGCAGGTGATTATTGTTGACTGCAATTGTTGCATTCTGGAGCTGGTCTATTTTAGCCCGTCTGTTGATGGTGACTTTTCCATCCTCAGGCTGGATAAGGGCATCCGCAATATGGATATAATTCACGTTCTCAGCTACAATATACTCTCCGTCAAGATGATAGCTGCCTTTCAATGATGAAAATGCAAGTGTGTCACCAACGACATTGGTTGCCAAAAAAGTCGGTTTATCGAGGTTGCTGAAATCGAGCCGGATCAGCTTGTCCCTCGATAGGAGTTCCCTGTCAGTCTGTCCTTTCTGCTCCATGTTCAGTACCTTTGTGTCCATATTGTAGACAAAATCTGTCATGGTGCAGATATACTGGATCTCAGGAAATTTTACCATGGATGTATCTGTGTTCAGATGGAAACTTGCTGTCTTCAGATTGAAGTCGATATGTGTGCTTGTGTTTTCAGCGATAAACGCATACCCGCCGGTAGAAGCAGATTTCAGGAAATAATCCGATGTGTCTGCACTGATCGTACCGTTGGTAAACCTTAAATTATCTGAAGTGATCCTGGAATCAGAAGTGTTGATTATACCTGATCCTGTCAGACTTGAAGATGTTAACTTAAGATTTCCCTCATACCGGGTTCCGTTATTGAACATTACAAAGCTCTCACCCTTACCGATTTCAGCGTATAGCTCATCTTTTTTTGTCAGCCATCTGATCGTTACCTTTTCGCCGGCAAGTGGAGGGAATCTTCCGGAAGCATCCTCCTCAACAGTGAATGAAGCTGAATTTGCCAGTACTGAATCAGGAAATAATCTGATATCGTTTGATGTTATCGTGGAATTAAGATATTTCATCCTGCCTTTTCCCGTAAGCCCATCGCTGCTTAAGCTGAGGCTGTCAAAGGCCATTCCTTTGGTTTCGTACAGATCTACCCCTGACTCAGGCACAATCATGTCGAATCCGAGGGATTTATTTTCCTTGATGACCAGGTCCTCACGTCTTGGTTTGAGGATATTGCCTCCCGTGAATTCTCCCTCCATGTTCAGGCTCTCGATTGTGAAATGGTCAATATTCTCATAAGTGAACGGATCTATTTTAAAATAAAACTGGTCACGGGTGTAAATATTTTCCAGTCCTGGAATCTGATCATAATAAATATAGGAATGTGTTGTGTCATTGATTATCGGATATTGCTTCAGGCTTTTCAATCCTGACTTATTATTTGGGTCATCTATGTAAAGCTCGGCCGTGGTCATTTGAATAAGGTTATCAATACTCCTGATCACCGGATTGCCATAGATATCTTTTTCTTCGGTCTCGACTGAGATCCGGATTGAATCTATTTTCGACAGGCTGATTTTGAATGTATCGTAATTGAAAGAAAAATCATGGCCAAATACTGTGAAAAGGCCGGCTTCGACAACTCCGTCAAAATCCATATCCCTGTTTTTCCCGATAACTATCTGCCGGTTGGATGGGTAAATTGCAACGCGCTGTGAATCACTCAGATAAACACCTGCAACTCCATTTATGGTCATCCTGTAATCGTTAAGATCAAGGATTGCATTGTCGACAGGTGCCTTTGTTTCGCTGAATATCCTTAGAACATCATAATCCTTTTTCTTCGCATAGGAATCCAGGAAATCATTCACTTTCTTCTTGAGTGTTATCTCATTATACTTTCTGTCGTAAAATATGAAACCTTTATTAGCCATGTCGATGCACAAGCCTGTGACGGCTTCAACAGGTCTGTTAAGCCATTTTGCAAACTCTTCAACAGGGAATGTTTCAGAGTAGTACCATTCGGCAAACTGCCTAAAACGGGCCAGTGGATGATAATCATCGATACCGGCCAGCTGCATAAAAAAATTGGAATCAAAGAAGGAGGCCGACTCAAATTGAGCCTGGCCAAGGGAAGCACCCCTTGCCCTTGTAAGTATGACCTTTGGTTCTTTGAGGTTCCATGAAAGGAGCTCAAAGTACATGTCGAGCTTATGATATGAATTATAGTACGGACTTTTAGCCAGAGGATTATTGGGTCTGTAGAGGTTCACGAGGTTCAGCGGTCCATTGTACGAAAAACTGAGATTTGAGTGGTAAACTGAATCAGCTCCCAGATACAACGCAACGGATGTTTCCGATCCTGTAAACCCGATCCTTGTAAAGATAAATTCCGCTGATTTAATGGTCATGGCAAGTGAATCCTTCCTGAAAATGGTGATCTTTGCCGGCATTAGTCCTGATCCGCTTCCTTTAACTGTGGATCCTTCCAGGTCCAGACCGCCCTGATAGTTGATCCCTTCATAAATACCCTTAATTAAAAACTCCTTTGTATATGTTTCAAAACGCGGATAATCACTTTTTTCCTTATCCCTTATAGTATTTGCCTGATCGGTAAGCAATCCGTAAACCGGTGTTTTGAAGTAGGTACTGTGCGTAAGCAAAGCCGAATCGACAGTAAAAAAGTTCTTTGTTGTATTGATGATGTAGTTTTTAATTTCAGCAAACACATCTTTCCTTGCATATCCTGCTTTTTCCCATGTAATCAAGCCTGATGTTCCATGAAATTCCAGAGTTTCGGGAAAATAAGTACCTGATGCGTTATAGATCTCGGTGCTGTCTTTCAGTGAAATGCAGGTCAGGGTAGCGTTGGTGACAATCACCTTGAAAACAGTATCATGCATAAATTTCAGAGTACTGTTCTTTACCTTCCATCGCAGAGCGGGAAATTGCGACAGAACATTTTCGGTGATCATCAGCTCGGAATTCTTTATATACCTGTCGATAATTTCGGTGGTGATCCTCCGGTTAAATGTCATTTCGCTAAGCCCGATCAACCAGTTGCTCAGAAATTCGCTGGTGAATTTTCTTCTTACATAAGTATTGACCGTTGTCAGGAAATTATTAATATATGGCACCGGTCTCATTGACCTCCCATAAAACTGGCTTGTGAGATCAATAATCCTTGTCATATCTTCCCGTCCGAATGCAAGACTATCCCAGTTTGACAGGAATTCATTCAGGTTTGCTTTCTGGTCATCCTTGAGGTTTGGGCCCATATAGGCAGTCAGTTCTTCCTTGTACTTTACCGGATCGCCGGTGAATGGTGATTTTGCCTGTGCATGCAGATCAACCGGAAGAACTATCCGGATTAACAGACTAATTATGACCAGTTTTCTGAACATAATGTTTAAACAGCTTCCACAATTGAAATGAAATCTTCTTTCTTGAGAGATGCTCCGCCAATAAGACCGCCGTCAACGTCAGCATTTGAGAAAATCTCGGCAGCATTGGAAGATTTTACGCTTCCCCCGTAAAGGATTGTAATCTCATCCGCAATTTTAGTACCATACTTTTCTTTTACCAGTCCGCGGATGTATTTGTGTATCTCCTGTGCCTGGTCGGGCGTCGCGGTCAATCCGGTTCCGATAGCCCAGACCGGTTCATAAGCAATGATTATATTCTTCATCTCTTCAGCCCTGAGTGTGAATAATCCTTCCTCAATCTGCCGTTTTACGATTATAAAATGATTCCCTTCCTCTCTCTGTTCTTTAACCTCACCGCAGCAAAAAATGACTTTTAATCCGCTGTTCAGGGCCAGAACGGTTTTCTTATTGAGCTGTTTGTCATCCTCGTGAAAAATCGTTCTTCTCTCCGAATGTCCGATGATCACATATTCAGCACCCGTGCTTTTAATCATGTAAGCCGAAACTTCTCCTGTATATGCGCCGGAAGCTTCTGAGGCGCAGTTTTGGGCACCGAGTGACACATTTCCACCTTTCACGATCTCCGAAACACCTGAAAGATGAATGAATGGGGTGCATAATATCACTTCAGCCCTGACAGGTGGTTTTTCACGGAAATACTGATCGATTGATTTTGCAAACCTAATACCTTCCTCAAAGCTCATATTCATTTTCCAGTTGCCGGCGACAATCTTTTTTCTCATAAGACAGTTATTTTAAAATTATTATTATTAATTAATTCAGATATTCACTTAATTGTTCATTTTCAGGAACATTTGCCCAGGACCATTTGGCCAGAATTGTTCCCTCCTTCAACATGATATAACCGGGATTTGATCTTATCATTGTTTTTAAAGTTGTCTCATCAACAACACAGAATGGCAATCCATTGCCGAAGCGTTCTATCTCATTCCTGGCAGAGGTTGTGAGTATATAGAAATCAATGCCTTGTGTTAAGCATACTTTCCCCAGTTCAAATCCGTGATTAAGTTTCTCAGGATCAGCTTCCTCAAGTCTCCGGGTGATCATGAGCATTACAGGTTTTACCGAGGAGAGGATTTTTTGGGTGAGATCTTCATCTGTCATTGAAGTGATAACAAGGTTATGAATAGGAGGCTGATATCCCTTCGATATCAGCACAGATCTCTGATCAACAAATTTCCAGGTCGTATCATCCGCAGGGTAATTACTCAGGGTGAATTCCTTTTGCTGACCCTCCTTCTCGTAAATAAATGTAGTCTCATACTGATCGACAGGCATTCCCTCAGGAATGATCATTTTATCAGGGATACTGGTACCGGTTTTATATGGCAGAAAATCAATTACAGGTAAATAGCGGAGGTTATAGAGAATAAATGCCAGGAACAAAAGTGCCATACCGGCGATGGTTACCCATTCCCTGACATGACCATGGCGCGGCACCATTGATTTCCTGTTCAGAAAAAGAAAGATTACCGGAACTGATAATATTATGTTCTTCCCGAATGTCTGCCAGTTGGTAAGATGTATTGCATCTCCGAAACAACCACAATCGGTGACCGGATTCGTCAGGGCAAGGACAAAAGTGAGCGGAGTAAAGATCACCATCAGTACCGCCACTATCCATATTCCGGTTTTTTGCCTGATGTTGAATAACACTGAAACTCCGGAAAGAAATTCTGCAGTACATAAAATAACTGCCAGGGGCAGGCTTGCAAATCTCAGGAAATCAAGATTGAAAGCCATGAAATAATCCTGGAACTTATACACTGTTCCCAGGGGATCAATAGCTTTAACTGTTCCTGAGAAAATGAATACAAGACCAATTACGATTCTGCTTATATAACTTATAATCTTCATATTATATAAATTTCCTTCCGGTAATAATCTGAATAATAAGATCGAATATCCTGTGAGGGGGAAGCATTTCCCCTTTTTCATCGCTGCAATTCACAACTGCCAGATGATTGTCGCTCTCAGCCACTTTTAAATAGATCTCTCTTACTTTCCTCTGGAATAAAAGTGATGCCTCATGAATATCATCTGATCCGTTCAGGTAGTTCCTGTCGTCACCGGTTCTTGAGAGTGTCAGCTTTTTCTCGGTAAAGGAGAACGGAACATCGAGGAATATATTCAGATCGGGGCTCGGTATTGCAAAATGACTGAATTCAAGATCCAGAATCCATTTCATCAGGGCTTCCTGTTTATCAGGTTCCTTAAGTTTGGCGCACTGGTAGGCAATATTCGAATATGTATACCTGTCAAGAAGTACTATTTTGCCTTCTTTGAGCCAGCCGCTGATAAGATCCGAAGCATCCTTCCTGTCCCCTGCATAAAGCATTGCAACGAGCCAGGGATCGACCTGGGCAAGCGATCCGAATTCCCCCCGGAGGAATCTGGCTACCAGCTCTCCGAAAAACGGAGCATCTGTCCTGGGAAAATGAAGATACTCACAGCTGTAACCCTGCTTTGTGAAATATTCATTAAGCAGTTTGATCTGAGTAGACTTCCCCGAACCATCAACTCCCTCAACAACAAAAAGTTTCATCTATCGCTCAATACTTTAAGTGCAAATGTAATAACCCGGTTGTAAAGATGAAAACGAATTAATGGCATAATTATGATTTGTTTTAAGGAGTTATTAACGCTGGCCCGACCTTATACACGTACTCATCCACCTTGCCCTTCGTTCCTGGATTACATGTACTCATCCCCCAAACCCCCTTCCCTGC
>CAZKMH010000129.1:0-8880 GCA_964553395.1 uncultured Rikenellaceae bacterium
ACACGGAGTTTTCCATTGGCCGCCAAAGGCTCGCCGACGACGGGCACGGAGTTAACACGGAGTTCTTTTATAGAGTGCATCTCTACGCTCTACGCTCTACGCTCATCGCTTCCCCAGACCCAGCTGTGGCGGATAGAAGTACCCCATCGTTGAATTTGCCAGTCCCAAACGGTACTGACGGTTCTGCATGAGGCATACCTTTCTGGTATCGGCCGGAATATTGGTTGAATAGATCCTCAATTCACCGGGCAGACTTGTTATTATTTCTTCGCGCCAGTCGCCGACAATGTCGGCAACCATCACCACCTTTCCTTCGATTTTCAGTAGTGTATCTCTCTTGTATTTAATCAGCAGGTCATTGATATTGACTTCTTTCAGTTCGTCTGCATCCCACCAGACAGGTCTCGGGGTAAGTGATCCCATATCTTTATCGGACAGTCGTTTGCCGGCCGCATTGTACAGAAAGAACTGGTCACCTCCTTTGGCTTCACCGGCATAACATTCCATCCCCGGATAATCCGGATCAATATCTCCGACCATTCCCTGGCTGTGAACATGTGTTGTTTTACCATCGAAACCCCAAATGATCTCACCGGTTGCGGCATCGACGAGGCATACGCCATTTTTCGGGGATCTTGATTCTATCCCATAGAATATCTCCATTCCCGGTCGTGAAGGATCAATGTCAGCCAGATAACCTGCATCATTATGTTTCAAACCTGTGTACCACATGGGCTTTCCATCGTGATCGAGTGCGAATGTGCCGATTATAAGTTCATCCTTACCGTCAAAATCCACATCACCCTGCATGATGCCATGCTGACCCTGCCCCTTATACTTTTCATATTCACCGGTGCTCTCCCAGTACCACTCCTTTTCAAGATTCCTGTTGAGCGCTATCGTTTTGATTATCGTATAGGTTCCTCGCTGCATTACCAGTGAAGGTGTCTTTCCGTTCAGATATGCCACTGTCAGGAAGTTCCTGCACCAGTAATTGTAGTTACCAAGGAATCCCTCCTTTGATAGCCAATCGGTTTTCCTTATTATTTTGCCGGTCATTCCATCAATCTTGACCAGGTATTCAGGTCCCTCCAGAACATGACCGTCAAGCTCACGCGGATCACCTTCCCCCCCTTTGGCATAAACCTCGGCAACGCCATCTCCGTCAATATCATACACCATGTATGGCGAATACCATGTTCCTGTTTCAATTGACCAGCCCATATTATAGCTCCAAAGGAATTCACCTTTCGAGGTGTATGCATCAAGAATATATGGTTCAGGGCTTCTCTTCCAGTAACCCGGCATGTGATAGGGATCGACGTTGAAATCGGGCGACTGTATTACAAAATCATAAGCACCGTCACCGTTCAGATCTCCGACACCCAGACGTTTAAGTCTTGCATCAGTATTAAGCATTATTGAATAATAGGGTTGGTTGTTTATCAGCATGAATATTGTGGCTTCTCCCGGAGTTTCTGACTCCCTGCCACTTATGACCGTCCTGATCCGGTAACGGTAAGCGTTACCAGGTTTAACTGTCTCATCAATGTAATTGGTGGCAGATATTACACGTTCGCTGTTAACCTTCTGAAATTCACCGGAACCTACCTGTTTCCTGTATACATTGAAAGATACATCAGGAGGATCTGTAACAAGAAGACGCCACCCCACGTAAGCGTGGTTACCGTCAATGGTAAGGGCAACAACTCCCCTGTCGATCTTTTCATTCAACGGATTCTGAGCAATGGCAGAAGTGATGGCTGCGAACAGTATCACTCCGATAAGTGAGAGATTTCTTTTTTTCATCTTTACTTTGTTTGTTAAAGACAATTTTATGGACAATTACGCTAAAAAACAATTGTCACTTTCTTAATTTTCAATAAAAAGAAGATTATTTTTACTTTACAGGAGAAAATCCATATAAAATGAAGATCCTTTTATTTTCCGTCTTCCTGACACTTTTAGTCATCCTTCAGGATTGCAGGCCAAAACCTGATTGCCGGAAGCTTTATAATTATTTCGAATCAGAATTTGCTAACGGCAATTTCATAATTGCGAATAAAACTGCTGACTCCCTGAAAAAATGGTGTACCGGGGATAGTGATCTGATCAGAAAAACTGATTCTCTTGTTCAGGTTGCAGACAGGATAAGTCTTGATTTCTCACTTACCGGAGAGCAGTTCCTGAAAAAGGTTGAAGAATTTAACGGAAGAGTAACTGACAGCATGCTGAACATATGGAATAAGAACAATTGGATTGAGTGGCGGATAATTGACGGTGAGAAAAGATATTTCAACCGGGCTGCTTCAAATTTGAAGCTCTTAAAGCTTTTTTATGAGGAAAAAGAGAGACAGCTATTGGAGATCAGCAGTGATCCGGAGATGATTGACAGGCTCCGCCACACACTGCAGGTGGTTAATGAATCAGACAACAGGACCGATCCGGTTAGTCCGGTTAAAATGCTGATAACCTATACTATAAGTGTTCCGCCTGATGTTGTGCCGGAAGGTGAAACAATTCGTTGCTGGATCCCTTTGCCGGCGAATAACCATCCTCGCCAGCAGGATTTTAAGCTTCTTGAGGTTTCAAATGAGGATTACATTATTTCACCGGATACGGCAATCCACAAATCTATCTACATCGAAGAAAAATCGACGAAAGGAAAGCCGGCACTTTTCCGTGTTTCGTACAGGTATCAGTCAAGCGCACAATATTTTGACCTGGACACCCTGAATATCCTGCCGTATGATAAAAAATCAGCACTGTATAAAAGGTATACTTCAGAAGAGCCTCCTCAAATACACTTCAGTGAGAATATCAGAAGACTTGCCGACAGTATTACAAATCCCGGTGATGATCCTCGTTCTATTGTTAAAAAAATATTCCTGTGGTTCAAGGGGAACATTCCCTGGACCGGGGCACTTGAATACTCAACGATGCCGGATATTCCTGATTATGTGTATAATAACAGACGAGGAGATTGCGGAATGCAGACATTCATGTTTATGTCGATGCTCAGGTATAAAGGAATTCCGGTAAGGTGGCAAAGCGGATGGAAAGTACCTCCCGGTTTCAAAAATCTGCATGACTGGAGTGAGGTTTACTACGAAGGCCCGGGATGGGTGCCCGCAGATATTTCGTATGATCTTCAAAATTCTGAAGATAAGGTAATCAAGGAATTCTTCCTTTCAGGTATAGATTCATACAGACTCATTGTTAATAATGGGATTTCGGGACCTCTTTATCCGGCAAAACAACATCTGCGGAGTGAACCGTACGATTTTCAGTGTGGAGAAGTCGAATGGAAAGGGGGAAACCTTTATTTTGACAAATGGGATTATAAAATGGATATAGAATATATCCGGGATCCTGTCAGCTATGTTGATCCGCTGATAGGTACGGCTCCGGCGACAACAGTAAGTGCGCGTCGCCACAGTGCCGGATCGGAACAAAAAGGACAGACCTTTCCTGCTGTCGGGCAGCCGTTTGGAATGACTCAATGGACACCCGAAACACGTACAACGGAGCTGAAATGTATTTCGCCATATTATTTTGACGACAAAAATATTACAGGTTTCAGGGGAAGCCACTGGATGAGCGGAAGCTGCACCCAGGACTACGGGACATTCACCGTCATGCCTTTCGTTGCAGATCGACCTGACAAAGTTACTCAGGAACCTGTTTCTGCATACAACCATTCGAACGAAACTGCATCACCATTTTATTACAGCGTACTCCTGAATGATTCCGGCATATTATCTGAACTGACCGGATCCGTGAGATCGGGGATCATGCGTTTCACATTTCCGGGAACTGATGGAAATTGCATTTTTATACGGGCAAACAGTGATGAAAAGCAGGGCAAAATCTGGTATGATGAAAAAAAGAATGAAATTGCAGGATATAATCCTGTTCACCGGATTTACCAGGGAAGAGGCGAATCAGCAGGCTTCAGTGGTTGTTTTGTGTTCCGCTTCAACAGGCAATTTAAAATAATACAGAATAAAATAAACAGCCAGGGAATCTTACTTAGTTTCGGAAATGAGAAAAATATAATGATCCGTATAGGGACATCCTTTACAAGCCTTGAATCTGCAAGGAATAATCTCGATAAGGAGATACCTGACTGGAATTTTGAAGACGTGATGAATGAGTCGAAGAGGGTCTGGAATAAGACTCTCGGCAAAGTAACTGTCAGAGGCGGATCGGAAGATGACAGGATCAAGTTCTATTCCGGCCTTTATCACTGTTACCTTCTGCCCCGTATAGCAAGCGATTGTGACGGCAGCTACCAGGGATTTGCGGAGGACACCCTTATCCATAAAGCCGAAGGATTTGATTATTATGACGATTTCTCGATGTGGGACACTTACAGGGGATTGCACCCTCTGATGACCATTCTTGAGCCTGACAAAACACTGGAAATGGTGAAGTCACTTGTACTGAAGGCAGAACAGGGAGGCTGGATGCCTATCTTTCCGATGTGGGCCAGCTACAGTGCAGCCATGATCGGAGACCATGTTAATACGATGATTTCTGATGCATATGTAAAAGGAATTAATGATTTTGATATCGAAACCTCTTATACCTATATGCGTCAGAATGCATTTGAATCTCCGGATCTTAAACAATATGTTGATGGCAAGGGAAGAAGAGCACTGCAAAGCTACCTTGAATATGGATATATTCCGCTCGAAGACAGTGTCTGGGATGCTTTCCACCGCAGGGAACAGGTTTCACGGACACTGGAATATGCCTTCGATGACTATGCATTGGCACAGACTGCAAAGGTGCTTGGCAAAAAGAAAGATTACAGGATCCTGATGAACAGGTCGAAGAATTACCGGAATGTCTATGATCCGGGCACCGGTTATGTGAGGGGACGATATGCTGACGGAACCTGGATCGAACCTTTTGACCCGAATGTCAAGGCAAGCTTTATTTGTGAAGGAACACCATTTCAGTACACCTGGTATGTACCTCATGATGTCCCCGGTCTCATAAAGCTTATGGGCGGCAGAGAATCATTTCTAAAAAAGCTTAATGAATTCTTTGATGGTGGATATTACTGGCATGGCAACGAAACCGACCAGCAGGCACCATTCATGTTTACCATGGCCGGTGATCCTGCAGGAACACAACAAAGAACCCTGGAAATTAACTCAGAAGAGTACGGAACCGGGCCCGGCGGATTATCCGGAAACGAAGATTGCGGTCAGATGTCTGCCTGGCTTGTATTTTCAATGATGGGATTTTATCCTGTCTGTCCGGGCTCTGGCCAGTATGTGATCACCACTCCGGCTTTTGACGAGATCAGTATAGAACTAGCTGGTGGAAAGCATTTTACAAGTAAAACAATAAACCGGAACGATGAAAATATCTTCATCCGGTCTGCATCCCTGAACGGAAAGAAATTCAAAAGATATTACCTCACCCATAAAGAAATCACTCAGGGAGGTGAGGTAGTTTTTAATCTTTCAGAATAGGTGCTGGGTGCTGGGTGCTGGGTGCTGGGTGCTAGGTGACGGGTAGTACCCACTACTCAGTACCCAGTACCCGGAAACCTTGATTCTATCAATCAATTTTCACCTTAACCACAATTTTCCTGACGGGTGAATTTTCACCATCTTTCAGTCCCGGACGATGTACATCGCCAGGGAAAAATATAAAGAAATTGTCAGGGGTCGCAGGTACGTTTTTGATCTCATTAACCGTCATGAACATTATATCCCGTGCAGGATCGTACTGCTCGAGAATATCTTTGGTGTCTGAAAGAGGAGCAATACCAATAAGTTCCCTGCCCGATACCACATACTGAATATCGATAAAAGCTTTGTGGGCCTCATAGCGTGCATCTACCTCATTTTTCGTAAGATACTCACTTACAGGAGCATATAAATTATTCCCGTCAATGTCGTAACGTTTAAGCTCAAGTTTGGCCAGGTCATTCTCTTTAAGAAATATGAATGCCTTATCCCATCTGTCTTTCTGTTTGAAATAAGAAACCGAAAATTCCCTGCGATTGATTGAGGCATCGGGCTTAACCTGCCAGCCGTTCAGCCAATCACCTTTTTCAAACCATTTGTCAATCTGTTTGCTGCTCCATTTTGAAGGATCATCAGAACTTTTGCAGCCGATAAAACTCAGGAAACCAGTAAGTACCATGATTTTAATTAATAAGTTTTTCATTTTTATCTGTAATTTCTGTAAAAAAATAATATTTGAACCGGGTGTTCAGGCAGCAATTTACAAAAAGCGTAAGGCTGGTGCAAGCCTGTCAGATGAAAAACGCTGTTATTTGATCCATTTTCTCCCAGAAAGCTTCACTCACAGAGGATTCAATTTCCGGAAATTTCCTTATTTTCTTTTTCAGATCATAGACTTCACCGCTGACAGTGCCCGATTCAGTAATCAGTTCAGCAAGCACTCCTGCTACCGATGCGGGCTTCCTCATAAAGAGGGCACCAATTCCATAAAGGAATTGAAAGAAGCCCGGCTGCATCCTGTAGATCCGTGAACCGAATATCCCGGGATCAAAGGCCAGGAATGAAGTATTCCCGTTTTGATACCTGACCGCATAATTACGGCACATGAGGGCAAGGTAAAGCTTGGAGTCCGAATAGGCTCTGAGAGGTTTGTATTCCTTCTTTTCCCTGATGTAATTCAGATCAAAAGAGGCAATCCTGTAGACCGGAGAGGTAATAGCTGCGATTTTAAGTGGCCGGGCAGGATCATGATTTCTGATAATTATTTCATTTATAAGGAAATGTGCCAGGAAATTCACCTGAAAAGTATATTCAAATCCATCTGCAGTGGCCTTAAAATCCTGAGGGCTGAGGATTCCCGCATTATTTATTACATAACCGAAATCAAAAGAATTGCAGATCTCCTTAAATACCCCGGCAGTTTCGCTGAGATTGCAGAAATCATTCTTATATAATCTGAACCTGTCCTCAAACCCGGGCAGTTCAACTGACTGCCTGCCGGTGGCAACAACAAAAAATCCCCTGTCAAGGAACTGCCTGACCAGCTCAAAACCAAGACCCGAGGTCCCGCCGGTTATCAGGATCCTGTTGTTTACGGGG
This sequence comes from uncultured Rikenellaceae bacterium, assembly GCA_964553395.1. Classification (GTDB taxonomy): domain Bacteria; phylum Bacteroidota; class Bacteroidia; order Bacteroidales; family VadinHA17; genus LD21. The sequence continues at coordinate 7,089 of CAZKMH010000129.1, forward strand.
ATGGTAGCGTTGTACATTTAAATGTCATTTTGCCCGGACTATCAAACTTAATAAAAACAGCTTTACTGATTCAAACTTTTCGTAAATTTGTTAACTATCGAAGGATCATTTTTAAAAATTATGCAGATAAATAAATCCATTCACTATATCATCAGGGAGTTGATAATCCTCTTTCTATTGTTACCGGCACTGAAGGAGAAAAAGTTTTTTCAATCCTGCAAAAACTATAAATATTTCCTATATTCTTAAAAACCAATAAGATGAAAAATAATTTTATTATTTCAATTTCGTTGATTATAATGCTGTGCTTCACGTCTGACCTCTTCTCCCAGGATTGGCCTCAGTTCAGGGGAATCGCACGCGACGGCAAGGTAACCGGCTTTAAAGCGCCATCTACCTGGCCTTCCGAACTGACACAGCAGTGGAAAGTTACTGTCGGAACAGGTGATGCAACACCTGTCCTTGTTGGCAAGAAGCTCTACCTCCATACCCGTCAGGGTGGTGATGAAGTGGTGCTGTGCCTTGATGCAGCCACAGGCAAGGAACTTTGGAAAAACAGCTATGCCGAGCAGGCTGTAACCGGTCCCTCAGCCTCTCATCCGGGGCCAAGAAGCACTCCCGCCGTGGCCAACGGGAAAGTTGTTACCTTTGGAACTTCAGGGATGCTATCATGCCTTGATGCTTCAAGCGGGAAGGTAGTCTGGAGAAAAGAAAATCCGGCTCATGCCATACCACAATTCTTTACAGGTATGTCACCTCTTATTGTTGAGAATGTTTGCCTGGCTCATGTTGGTACTAAAGACAAGGGTGAAATTCTTGCCCTGGATCTGACAACAGGCAACGAAAAATGGAAATGGAGCGGTGACGGACCGGCATATGCTTCACCATCTCTAATGACCTTAAGCGGGCAAAAACATATTATCGTCCAGACTGAAAAAAACCTGATGGCGTTGAATTTTGCCGACGGCAAGGTTCTGTGGCAAATCGCGGCACCTCCTTTACAAAGATTCTATAACTGCGTAAGTCCATATATTGATGGGAACAGGATTTACTACACCGGTCAGGGTTCCGGAACCAAAGCGATTGAAGTTTTAAAGCAGGGCGATCAGTTCATTACGAAAGAACTGTGGAGCAGCGCTGAAATCGGAGCTAAATGGAACACGCCGGTACTCGTTAAAGGATTCCTTTACGGATTCTCCGACCAGAGAAGGATCTACTGCCTTAATGCTTCCAACGGACAAACAGGGTGGATAGATGGTGTTACCCATAGTGATTTCGCTACCATAAGTGACTGCGGATCAGTGCTAATCGGGTTCCCACAGACAGGAAATATTATTGTATTTAAACCCGATCCCAAAGCATATACCGAAGTTGCAAAATACAAGGTTTCTGAAACCCCGGTTTATTCATTCCCTGTTATCGCCGGGAATGCGATTTATATCAAGGATGCGGAGTCGCTGATGATGTTTGTGATTAAATAATCACAGGCTACCAGACCTTTTCCATCAGCAGAACATTCCTCAGTTCATCAGGCTTCAGGTTTTCGCGGATATCACCGGCATCTGCCACATAGATCCGTCCTCGCTCTTCCGAAACAACAACCACCAGGGCATCAGTATGTTCTGATATCCCGATTGCAGCTCTGTGCCTCATTCCGAAATGCGACGATAACGCAAATTGATCCGTTACAGGCAATGGACAACGCGCTGCCACTATCTGACGGTCTTCAATAAGGACAGCGCCATCATGCAGGGGGGTATTCTTGAAAAATATTGTTTCCAGAAGCTCGGCA
>CAZKMH010000130.1:0-8865 GCA_964553395.1 uncultured Rikenellaceae bacterium
GAGGCAGCGCGCCGGACCGAGGAGAAGATCAACCAGATCGAGTCCGAGATGATCCCGAACTTCATAATTACCTCATTATTACTCAGATAATCCAGGGCGCTTTTTTTTGCCTTGTAAAGATCTGCCTTCCCGATGAATCCTTCTTCACTTTTCTTCTGACTAATAAGGATGGTAGTGGTTGAAAAAAGTAAAGTTCCTGTCATACATACAATTCTGAAAAATAATAAGGTTCTCATAAAATCAGGTTTTTAATTTTTACCATGAATAAACTATTTACAAATCTAGTATTATTATTGTAAATTTAGCGGGTCACAAACAGGCTATCCGCTCATTAACAAACTCGCTTCATGAAGCTACCACTCCTCGATTCCCTTGTATTTTTCGGACTGACACTCGGGAACATTATACTTGGAGCAAGTTTTTATTTCAGGAACAAAACGACAGATCAATTCACTGCCGGAGGAAGGAAAATGCCGGCATGGGTTGTCGGGATGTCTATCTTTGCCACATTTGTGAGCAGCATAAGTTTTCTTGCATTGCCGGGGAAAGCCTATGCAACCAACTGGAATGCTTTTGTATTCAGCCTTTCAATCCCGTTTGCTACAATAATGGCTCTTAAATTCTTTATTCCCCTTTATCGTGGTATCGGGAATATTTCGGCGTATTATTACCTGGAGCAGCGGTTTGGAGCATGGGCAAGGATTTATGCATCAACATGTTATATACTTACACAACTTATGCGTACAGGCGCGATTCTTATGCTTCTGGCGCTTCCGTTAAATGCTTTATTCGGATGGAATTTAAAAACTGTAATAATCCTTACAGGTCTGATGGTTATGTTCTACACCATGCTGGGCGGGATTAAGGCAGTTATATGGACAGATGCCATCCAGGGAATTATCCTTATTACGGGAGCAGTTGTTTGTGCAGTAATACTTACCTTTTCCATGCCTGAAGGTCCGGGACAGTTATTCAGGATAGCAATAGCCAACAATAAGTTCAGTCCTGGAAGCCTTGGAACAAGTCTCTCGGAATCAACCTTCTGGGTAGTATTGATCTATGGTCTGTTCATTAACCTTCAGAATTATGGCATCGACCAGAACTTTGTTCAGCGATATATGACCACCGGTACTGAAAAGGAAGCTAAGGCATCGACAACTTTCGGTTCATTATTGTATATCCCGGTATCACTTGTTTTTTTCTATATTGGCACGGCACTTTTTTCTTACTATAACGCCCTGCCTGACCTTCTGCCGATTGAGCTCCGGGGAGCCGGGACAGCTGATAAAGTATTCCCGTATTTTATCGCCACAGACCTTCCTGCAGGGATCACGGGATTACTCATTGCATCTATTTTTGCAGCCGGGATGAGCACTGTTGCGACAAGCCTTAACAGTACCGCTACAATAATTCTGAACGATTACTATAAAAGATATTTTAACAAAAGTTCCGGTGAAAGATCATCAATGAGAGTTCTGTATATCTCTTCATTTCTGACCGGTACCTTAGGGATACTTATAGCCCTGGCGCTTGTCGGGGTTGAAAGCGCTCTCGATGCATGGTGGTCGCTGGCTTCAATTTTCAGCGGAGGTATGCTCGGACTGTTCCTGCTTGGCTATTTTTCGAAAAAAGCGATGAAAATCGATGCTGTCATCGGTGTGATTATCGGTGTGGCCGTTATAGTCTGGATGAGCCTGTCACCTCTCTATTTTACTGAAGGGAAGAGCCTTGCGTTCAGAAGTCCGTTCCATACCAACCTGACAATTGTATTCGGGACTATGACGATTTTCCTTGTGGGATTTATGCTAACCAGGTTAATAAGAAGAAAATGAATAAATTACGGTTTCTTTCTTTCATCATTCTCTTTCTAAATCCTTTGATCACATTTTCTCAGTTCAGGGATAATAATTGCATCGTTAAATCAGAATTCATCTACGAGCCGGGCGAAGTTCCCTTCCCATCCTGTCATGCCTCGACAATAATTCAGAACGGGAAAGGATTGCTGGCAGCATGGTTTGGCGGTACAGCCGAAAGAAATCCCGATGTGGGGATCTGGGTAAGCAGTTATAAAAAAGGTAAATGGTCCACTCCGGTAGAAGTGGCAAATGGTATTCAGCATAAGGATAAGCGATATCCCTGCTGGAATCCGGTACTTTATAATTCCGGCGGCCGGATCCTTTTATTCTACAAGGTGGGTCCAAGTCCGTCAACCTGGTGGGGAGAACTTATAACTTCAGATGATAAGGGCAGGACATGGTCAAGATCATACAGATTGCCTGAAGATATAATTGGTCCGGTAAAGAATAAACCGGTTAAGCTGGACAACGGGATCCTTTTGTGTCCGTCAAGCACTGAAGATGAAGGATGGCGGCTCCATATGGAATTCACTTCCGACAACGGACTCTCCTGGGAACGAACCAATGCCCTCAACGAAAGAACAACAGGTGCAATCCAGCCTTCCATATTAATACATCCCGGAAACAGGCTCCAGCTGGTATGCCGGAGCACAGTATCAAAAATTCTCACAGCATGGTCGGATGATAGTGGCCATACCTGGAGCGAACTTGAGCCCCTCTCACTGCCAAATCCCAATTCAGGTATAGATGCTGTTACACTTAAAGACGGACGTCATATTTTGATTTACAACCACCTTACCAAAGGCCGGTATATGATTAGTGCTGCTATTTCAGATGACGGGCTTGAGTGGGAAGCAGCAGCGCTTCTTGAAAATGAAAAACCGGGAACCGAATTCTCGTATCCTGCCGTAATACAAACAAATGACGGATTGATCCATATAACATACACCTGGAACCGCAGGCAGATAAAACATGTCGTTCTGAATCCGGAACTGATCACTGCTAAACCGTTTCTGAATAATGAATGGCCTGTTCAATAGTACCATTACATATTAAGAAGAGGTAGCACCAGCAATGCTGCCGAAAGGACAACGAGAATTACAACAGCGCTCCATCCTATAAAATTTGATGCAGGTCTGTTTACATGCTGACCCATTATCTTCTTTTTATTTATAAGAATTATCATACTGATAAGTACAACCGGCAGCAAAATACCATTAATAACCTGCGACCATATTGATATGGGGATCAGCGGAGCATTTGGGATAAGGATGATCATCATTGAAATAACCAGTATTGAGGTATAGAGAATATAAAACTCCCTGGCCTCATCCCATTTCTTGTCAATACCTGCTTCAAATCCGAATGCCTCACATACAAAATATGCAGTGGCAAGTGGTAATATTGTTGCCGAGAAGATGGATGCAACGAACAGGCCAAACGCAAAAACCTGTGATGCAAGATTGCCTGCCAGCGGCCTTAGTGCCATTGCGGCATCCTTTGCTTCATTTATCCGGATCCCGTTCGGATGTAAGGTTGATGCGCAGGCTACCATTATGAAAAATGCAACTACAACTGTAATGATACACCCGACAATTATATCGGCAAGCGTGTATTTGTAATGCTTCATCTTGAGCCCTTTTTCGATAACCGTTGATTGCATATAAAACTGCATCCAGGGTGCAATCGTTGTCCCGACAAGAGCGATGACCATTGTCATGCTCTGTGAAGAAACTTCAAAATGGGGATTGATCACCGCAGCACCAATCTCTTTCCAGTCAGGCTTCCCCATTATCGCAGAGACCACATATGTAAGCAAAGACATGCTGAAAATCAAGAAGATACGTTCTGCGATCTTATAAGTGCCCTTCACGACAAGCAACCATACCATTACTGCCACAACAGGAACAGAGATATATTTTGTAACGCCGAATACTTCCATACTACCGGCGACTCCGGCAAATTCAGTAGTTGTATTCCCAATTCCGGAAAGCAGAAGTCCGACAAAAATGAGGAATGTAATCTTAATGCCGACATTCTCCCTGATAAGGTCAGCAAGACCCTTGCCCGTAACTATGCCCATTCTGGCATTCATTTCCTGGATCACGATAAGAAAAACAAATGACGGGATCAGCGTCCATATAAGTCCATATCCGTAAAGTGCACCGGCTACGGAGTAAGTTGTGATCCCGCCAGCATCATTATCCACACTTCCCGTAATAATACCCGGGCCCAGAATCATCAGGAAAATGGCCAGTCTCCTGAAAAGATGCCTTCGTCCTATTATTAACCCTGCCATATTCGGGACTATTTTCTTCTTTTCCTTGTTCTTCTTTCACTTATAAGGTCTTCCACAACATCATCAACGACCACCATTCCCTGCAATTGTTCATTCTGGTCGATGACGGGAACGGCAAGCAGGTTATATTTTGAGACGATCTCTGCAATTGCAGTTGTTTTCTGGTCGTCAAACAATGAAACAGGTTCCGATTTCATAATCTGTTCAAGGGTTTTCTTCGGTTCAGCCACTACAAGATCGCGAAGATTGAAGGTACCTATGAGCTTGTCATTCGCCTCGGTCACAAAGAGATTATAAAGTTCCACCGCTTCAGGTTTCCTTATCCTGAGCTCCCCAAGAACTTCCTCAACGGTCTTTGTGCTGCTGAACGACAGGAAATCCGTGGTCATGATACTGCCCACAAGATCATCGTCATACTCAAGCAGTTCCCTGACTTCCTGTGACGATTCTGCCTCCATTTCCTTCAACAAAAGCTCAGCCTTGTCGTCTTCCAGCTCATCAAGAATGTCAGCCACCTCATCCGCCGGCATTTTTTCGAGGACATCGGCAACCTTATAAACTGGAAGGCTCTCAACAATATGTACCTGAGCATCTGGTTCCAGCTCCTCAAGAACGTCGGCAGCCTTTTCCTCATCAAGCGCATTGAAAACCGAAGTGCTTGATTTTTTGCCAAGATCTTCAAGTATATCAGCCAGGTCAGAAGGGTGAAGAGTATGAAGCTTTGCATAGCTTTTTGAAAGCTTGATGTTCAGGTTGGAAAAATCAATTGCCTGAACGTCATCCCAGAGGATGAACTTTGCAGGAATCTTTATTCTGAACAGTGAGACCAGTTTATTTATCGGGGCTGATATGCCTATCCTCCTCAAAAGACCTTCAATTCCGACATCAACTGCAACTGCAAAGGTGCCTGTCGGAAGAGTGGCAAGCCGTACATCATTAACCCGGACAAGCTTGCGGCCGTTAAGGTCAACGATCTGCTTGTCAAGAATATTCTCATCGAGTAAAAGTCCGTTGTTGACCTCATCGTTGCTGAGCCTGATCAACTCTGTGCATGTAACATTAAGCATTTCACGGGCTTTGGATATCCTGAAAGGTTTAAAAGAATAAAATCCTGTCTCTTTTCTGATTTTCAGCTTTATTCCTGTAACTAGTTGTTGATTTGGGTCACTCTGACCCGATGGTACAGCGTTAATAAGAAGATCTTTGACAATGCCAATTACATCGCCGTCAGCGCCAAATGCTTCTTTTCCTATGATCCCGCTTAAATAAAAAGTAGTTAGTGAAGTCATGGTCACCTCCTTGCTGTTTCTGATACAGGAGGAAGAGACCGGATAGCCGGCAGCCCTCTGCACCAGGGTTTAGATTAATATAGTCGCCGGAACATCGTCCATTTATACTTTAAAATTGATTTCGGCCGTAAAAGTAAAATTCATATCAGGAATTTCCAAATTAAAAGTTGTTAAATAATGAACGGTATCACAGCCTTCCGGCCGGGAGGATAATTTGAAAAATTCTGTTTGTACCATTTATGTGAACTTACAGCTCTCGGGAAAAGGTTGGCGACAGTGAAAATGAAAAATGCCAGGCCTGAATACGACCATGTCATAAAAGCCCATCCTGCCCATTCAATTATTTCTCCGAAATAATGAGGTGAGGAGATGTATTTAAACAACCAGCCTTCAGGTACTTTATATTCAGACGGAGTTTGTGCTCTTAAACTGCGGAATTTTTCATCAGCCTTTTTATTTATTATAAACCCGGTGAAGAAAAGTAAAAATCCAGTTATGAACTGCCATGAGATCAGCCATGAAATCTGATAATCCTGAAGAAGAAATACTCCATAGCCGTTCAGAAATCCATTGAAGCAATTGAAAATGAATGCCATAAGCACCAGGATCAGCGGATATGGCTTTTCCCTTCCCGACTGCCGGAAAGGGTAAATAAGAGTTCTGTAAAGATAATGTGACAGCCAGCAGACTGCAAAAATCAGCAGCGGCAGGCTCTTCCTGTCTGAAATTATAAAGAATAACGCAATCAGAATTGGAGCAGGTGCTTCCATGATCAGCCAGGCCCATTTGGTTCTTATTCCCGGACCCCAGCCCTTCCTGCGGAATTTACCGTAGGGTGCAGAAACAAAGAATAGCACTACGAAAACCAATACTGCCAGGCAAAAGATCAGTATCAATGAATATTTGTAAAGGATTAACATAATTCTTAATAACTCTAAGTATTCTATACACTCTGATCATTTAGGCACTCCAAACTTCAAATATTGCATAAATCGTTCATAATTGTTAACATTATCCGATATTTTTCTTTTTGTATATATTTGTCTATTCACCAACTATACCCAACCTTGAGAATTTTACAGGAGAGGCTCTCTAAGTATGATGCGCCCCAAAAGGCAATGAAGGCCGGCATCTATCCCTATTTCAGGGAAATAGAATCAGATCAGGATACAGTTGTCAAAATCAAAGGTAAAGACGTCCTGATGTTTGGCTCAAACAGTTATCTGGGTCTTACAAATCACCCAAAGATTAAAGAAGCAGCAAAAGCAGCAGTCGACAAATACGGGACAGGCTGTGCCGGATCAAGATTCCTGAACGGCACACTCGATATCCATATTCAGCTTGAGGAGAAGCTTGCAGATCTTGTCGGAAAAGATGGAGCACTATGCTACAGCACAGGCTTCCAGGTCAACCTTGGAGTTGTTTCGGTCCTGACCGGACGCCGTGACCATGTCTTGCTCGACGAACTCGACCATGCATCCATAATTGAAGGGAGCCGGCTATCGTTCTCCAAGGTCCTCAAGTACGCCCATAACGATATGCATATCCTTGAAAGCAAACTGAGACGGTGCGTTCCCAACAGCCTTAAACTTATAGTTGTCGACGGGATATTCTCAATGGAGGGCGATATAGTCAAACTACCGGAAATTGTAAGGCTGGCTGATAAATACAACGCAACCATAATGGTCGACGATGCGCATTCGATAGGTGTTCTGGGTAAAAACGGATCGGGCACATCATCACATTTCGGACTTACTGACAAGGTCGATCTTATAATGGGAACTTTCTCAAAATCCCTGGCTTCCCTGGGCGGATTTATCGCATCTGATAAAGACACAATTAACTTCATAAAACACAATTCACGTTCACTGATATTCAGTGCAAGCATGACACCTGCATCAGCAGCATCGGTAAGCGCCGCTATCGACATAATGGTGAGCGAACCTGAAAGAATAAGTCATCTGTGGGATATAACCCGTCATGCTCTTAAATCATTCAAAGAGATGGGATTCGATACAGGGAAATCCGAGACACCTATTATACCTTTATTTATACGTGATGATCTGAAAGCACTTTTGCTAACAAAGGCTTTGCTTGCCGATGGAGTATTTGTAAATCCCGTTGTTTCCCCCGCTGTACCCAAAGAAGATTGCCTTATAAGGTATTCACTTATGGCGACACATACAATGGAACAGGTTGATATTTCGATAGAGAAAATTACAAAGGCTGCGAAAGCACTCAAAATTCTAAGTTAATCTTGAAAGTCATCTTAATCACAGGAATCTCCTCAGGATTCGGAAGGGCGACAGCTGAGCTTCTTGCCGAAAAAGGTCATGTGGTATATGGCACAATAAGAAAGGATCCTGAGGCAAGTGGCAGGGTGAACATCCTGAAAATGGACCTGACCGACACCGGATCGATAAAAGGGGCTGTTGAAACTATTATTGAAAAAGAAGGAAGGATCGACGTCCTTATTAATAATGCCGGCATGCATACCGGAGGCCCTGTCGAAACATCACCTCCGGAAAACAATGAACTGCAGATGGATACGAATTTTATGGGAATGGTCACCCTGACCAGGGAAGTTCTTCCCTATATGAGGAGGCAGGATGGCGGAACGATCATAAATTTCAGTTCGATTGGCGGATTGATGGGCTTGCCGTTCCAGGCATTTTATTCTGCAAGCAAATTCGCCATTGAAGGCTTCAGCGAAGCATTGAGAATGGAGGTCGGAAAGTTCAATATTAAAATTGTTGTCATTAATCCGGGGGACTTTCATACAAGCAACTCAGCCAACCGCAGGAATTATCTGGCTCCGTCAATAACGGATGATCCTTATCAGAAACAATTCGAAATAACCCTTGCAGTCATTGAAAATGATGAGATAAAAGGCTGGGATCCGGTGATCCTATCCCGGAAAATTGTGAAGATAGTCGATTGTAAAAATCCCCGTCAGCGTTACATTATCGGATCATTTGAACAGAAACTGGCCGTCGCTTTAAAATATATACTGCCTTCGAAAGTATTCAGGAAAATTCTTGAGGGGCATTATAAGGTCAAATAACAAATAGGTACTTGTTTCTGGATGCTTGGTGTTTGGTGCTGAGTAACAAAGACCAAGTACCTGATACCAAGTATCCAGGACCCAGCATCTTTAGTATGATTTATAATCGGTTTTCATTACGTTAAGCGTCGTCCCCATCCAGACGACTTCCCCATAGATCCAGTATTGTCTTATGCAATTTAACACAAATTTTTTTTTATTTTAAGTTAAATATTTAAATTGCTGCACAGCTTTGACCTGTATGGGAAAGTGGGGAGTTCTTTTTTTATTAATCCCATTCTGGAAATCTAACCAGACTGTTATAAAATATCAGATTTCCCTTAGAATTGAAATAGCAAACGAACAGGACTTTAAACA
>CAZKMH010000131.1:0-8829 GCA_964553395.1 uncultured Rikenellaceae bacterium
GGAAACGTTGACATAAAATGAGCAGCCCTGTTAAAAGGTTCCGGATCACTTTTCAGAAGGAGCAGATTTATTGTCAGATGGACCGGAAGGAACAACAGCAGAAATATTCCTGCAAGTGCCATTACAAACTTCATTGAGATGGAAGAGAACAAGATCTTGTTCATTGGATTTGAGATATTTACAGGTTAGATCTTTGTTTCAGGAATTGATTGTTATAAAAATAAAGCTATTTAATAATAATAACAAAAAGAATTTCCAAACTGTGTCAAATAGCATTAATTAAGTAAAAAATAATGACCAGTGGAGAAATATTTTAAATACGGTAAAGGCAGGATTTCTTAATTCCGTAATGTCTATTCTTCCTTCAGATACTCTATCGCATATTTAAGTGTGGTGTCGATCTGTTCCCAGATAGGATAAAAACCTTTGTTATCCAGTATATTACGAGCGATATATGCCTTGATTTGTGTATGAATTAACCTGCCTGAAATACGTAATCCTTCCGGATCAGGTCTTATTCTGGAATCCGATGCTGGTATTACGACATGTTTTGAGGAAGTATCAGGAGATCTTGTTCCGCCAGGACCAATGATTGCAGGGTAAGCTCTCTGGGATCGGCCCGAGGCCGTTGAGAGATATCGTATGAACTGATCCGGCAGTCCCTGTTTATCAAGATATTTCTCCAATTCCCCGGCTTCGGTGAATTTTTTCAGGATTTCACGATTTCTTTCAGTGTAATTCAGAGCAAACTGATAAATGAACGGACGTACCCTGAGAAAATAAGTTGAGATCTCTGAAGTATCGACAGGCACAAATTTATCAGGCATTATCCCGCCGCCTCCGTATACTGTCTTTCCTCCGGGAGTTGTGAACTTCAGCGATTCGGAAAAATGTATGCTGTCGGATTTCTCGAACTCACCTCTGTCGAACCTGATATTAAGGTCATCATAATAATCCTCAAATCCTTCCGTATAGGGTTTCTGGATTGATCTTCCCGTGGGAGTATAATAACGTGCGATTGTAAGTCTCAATCCTGATCCATCCTCAAAAGGTATCGGTTCCTGTACAAGACCTTTACCGAATGAGCGACGGCCTATAATTGTTCCACGGTCATTATCCTGGATTGCTCCGGCAAGGATCTCGCTGGCTGAAGCGCTCCATTCATCGATAAGAATGACCAGGTCTCCTGTTTCAAACTCACCTTTGCCTGTAGCCTTTGCTTCATTCCGGGGCTGGTTACGCCCCATGGTGTAAACAATCAATTGTCCCTGTCCAAGGAACTGGTTTGCAATCTGGATCGCATCCTCCATTATTCCTCCGGAATTTCCCCGGAGGTCTACAATGAGTTTCGACATGCCCTTTCCTTTCAGTTCCCTGAGATTTTTCATGAACTCATCGTATGTTGTAACCGCAAAATTGTTTATTCTTACATATCCTATCTCATCATCAATCATATATGCGACATCTACGCTGTAAATCGGAATCTTGTCGCGGACAATATTAAAGGTGAGCAGGTCCTTAATACCTTTTCGCAGGATCTTAACGTTGACAACACTCCCTTTCGGCCCTTTTAACATTCCCATAACATCCTCATCACTGATCCCTTTTCCTGCAATAAGGGAATCATTCACATATAAAATTTTATCACCGGCCTGAAGCCCCAGCTTTTCTGAAGGACCTCCGGGTATGGTGCTTAATATCAAGATGGTATCAGTAAGCATATTGAAGGAAATACCGATCCCTTCAAAGTTGCCCTGCAATGATTCATTGGCGCGTACAAGGTCCTTTGCAGGAATATAAACTGAATGAGGATCAAGTTTTTTGAGTATTGCAGGGATCGCGGTTTCCACCAGTTCGCTACGGTTCACCGAATCAACATAGTCCCTCTCGATAATGTTGAGGATGCTGGTTATTTTGTCATTTCTCGGTCTTAATACTGGCACCTGAGAAGTATCGTTCTTCCTGGGAAGAACCACTCCGATCAGAATCCCCAGGACCAGGGAAATAGCCAGCATCAGTGGAAGAAAAATACTCCTGTGTGAGTTATTGTTGTTCATAGATTTCTTTTTCAGGATCAATATAAACCAGTTCCACATCAGCCCGCTTCAGAAGATCAAGGCCATCGGTGATCCGGTATTTACAGCAATATACGACTCTTTTTATACCTGACTGGATAATAAGTTTTGCACATTCCATACATGGAGAAGTTGTCACGTACAGGGTTGCATCCTCGCTGGAATTGTTCGATTTTGCTACCTTGGTAATGGCATTGGCTTCGGCATGCAAAACGTACGGTTTGGTTACATTATTTTCATCTTCGCAAACATTCTCAAACCCTGCAGGTGTCCCGTTATAGCCGTCCGAAATGATCATTTTCCCCTTAACGATCAGAGCGCCAACCTTCCGGCGTATACAATACGAGTTTTCCGCCCAGATCATGGCCATCTCAAGATACCGTTTATCAAAAGCCTCCTGTTTCTCACCGTACGGCCTTAAGGAATTCTGTCCCGTCATTGTAAAAATAACTGCTTAAAAGTGCACAAATTTACACAATTAAGTCATTGACAATATTTATACCTTGTTAAAAACTTTTAATCCCGGTGTAAATACGGCAGCTATCCATTCCGGTTTTTACGGATTGAGACTTCCGGGGCGGAGAGAATCCGGGGAAATTTTATTAGTTTCAGCTCCTGGTTCTCAGTAAATCAAACATCCGATTTATGAACACTTTTGCCGAAAAAGTTATCTCATTTTACCTTGATCTTGACTTTAAGGAATCGCTGCCTGATGGTATTTCCGTAATGAATCCTTACAGGGATAATCCGGGAGTACGTGAAGCAGTATCACAGTTCTACATGAAGTATTATGACGATTACAGGAAACGGCATCTCATACTCGGGATCAATCCGGGGAGGTTTGGAGCAGGAGCTACGGGGATTCCTTTTACCGATACTATAAGGTTGAAGGATATATGCAAACTCTCCCTGCCCGGACTTAAAACATATGAGACCTCCTCGGTTTTTATTTATGAGATGATTAACCGGTATGGAGGTCCCGGGAAATTTTACGGTGATTTTTTTATCAGTTCTATCAGTCCGCTCGGATTTACATGTAAAGGACAAAACGGGAAAGAAGTTAACTGTAATTATTACGACAGCAGGGAGCTTACAGAGGCAGTGTATGATTTCATGACCGGATCGTTGCAGGAACAGCTTGAATTCGGGATTGAAAAGGATGTCTGTTTCTGTCTTGGAGCAGGCAAAAACTACAAGTTCCTGTTGAAACTTAACAATGAATTCGGATTTTTCAAACGGATCGAACCGCTTGAGCACCCGAGATTCATAATGCAGTACAGATCAAAAAGAAAGCAATTTTATATCGAAAGCTATATCAATAAATTAACCAGGATATAGTCTCAAATCCGCAGTGATAGTTGATAAATTTTGAATTTAATATTTTTTTCTCTCATTATTTATTTGTATATTTACGAAATACGTGTATTAGTTAAAAATAAAGGAGAATCAGGTATTTTTTCACTAATAATCAAGCTGATGGCTTCTCCAAGGAATGACAGATTTAACAAAGATGATGCGAAGCTGGCAAAATACGCCAAAGCTCTTTCACATCCGGCAAGAATTGTCATTCTGCGCCAGCTTTCATCACTGAATACATACAGTTTCAGCGAGATCTCCGGTGAAATTCCCCTTGCCGACTCAACTGTGTCGCAGCATATTCACGAACTGAAAAAGGCCGGACTGATCCTGGACAGATATGATCCTCCAAAAATAAGATATTCGATAAACAGTAAGAACTGGAGGACAGCACGGAGGAATTTCAAAGAATTCATGAAAACCAGCCCCGGGAAAGCGGGGGAAAATTTGTAAATACAGAACCTGACACATATCCATATGTCCATTGTTTCATTATCAGTTATTTTCGGATCATTGTTTTCCGGATATGATATTCAATTTCAAAACCTTATCACGACCTGGCTGATAATCATGATTTCAGCAGTTATTGTATGTTTCACAATAAGTGAGATCACCCGTAATTACAGCCAGGTGGATAAGCTTTGGAGCCTGTTACCAATTGCCTACAGCTGGGTAACTGTGTCTGCATCTCCTTCACCAAGATTATTTCTTATGGCGTCACTTGTTACTTTATGGGGCTTGCGCCTGAGTTATAATTTCTCCCGGAAGGGCGGATACAATATTATTCCATGGAAAGGAGAAGAAGATTACAGGTGGAAGGTAATGAGGGAAAATCCGATACTTAGAGGCCGGTTGAGATTTGGATTATTCAACTTACTGTTTATATCATTATATCAGAATATCTTAATCTTTCTGTTCTCTTTACCTTTGCTGCTGGCATCCATTTATCCTGACAAACCGCTGACTGTCATCGATATCGTGGCAGCAATTCTGATGACATTTTTCATAATAGCCGAGAGTATTGCTGATAATCAGCTCTTTAAATTTTACCGGGAAAAAAAGATGAAGGGAGACGGGAAAAAGCTTTATGAGGAATCGTTAAGGAAGGGATTTATGACTGAAGGTTTATGGGGATATTCAAGACATCCGAATTTTACTGCAGAGCAGGCTATCTGGATATGCTTTTATTTTTTTGGTGTTGCCGCTTCGGGACAATGGTTAAATCTGACAGTTATCGGACCGATACTGCTGGTTCTCCTGTTTATCGGGAGCTCTCAACTGACTGAGAGCATAAGCAGTAAAAAATATCCCGGTTATGAACTATATCAGAAGGAGGTTCCTAAATTCATCCCGAAGATAAGAAACCGCTCAATGTTTAAGAACAAAGCCTGAAAATACAAAGATCGACCGAAAATCAACGGTCATTAAATTCGTAGCTTATTGATTTTCCGGCTTCATCGCCGGAAGGCAACAAGCATTTTATAGTCGAGATATTATCTTCATTCACTGTAATACCATCGCCGGATAACCTTTTTGAAATTAAGATTTTAAGATCTGTCTGGATTTGTGTGGGATCTGAAATCGTAAACTTATAAATACCTTTCACTCCGTTTTCAAACAACATCAGACAGGGTTTATCGGCGCCGACATATAATCCTTTTTCGAGTGTAACTGATCCGGGCCTATAAAATGCAATACCATAGATACCCTTCTTTTTATGGTAAACAGCCTGTATATCGGTTGTGTTCGTGACCATCTTCAGAGGATTCTTCTTAATCCATTTGCTGAACTGAGGAATATTCACAGAAGGCACTATTATATATTCATATTTTCCATCAGTCGGATTATTGCCATGTCCGATCCAGGTGCTGAATACCTTATGCGTGACAGGCACCTTTGAAGCAGAGAGGCTTATATCGTACCATGATCCGGACTGTTCCATATTTTTAACCGTTATATCGCCACCGGAAGGAAACAGGTATCCGATCCTGTCATGATGGATCCACGTCAGTTCAGAAGATGTAGATTCCTTAGTTTCAATAATTGATTTTTTCTTTTTGTTTTTAATTGTAATGTCTCCTGATGAAAAGCACTGGTTGACATTGGTGACAACAGGATTACTTTTTTCAGCTTTGATCCCGGCTCCCATGCAATACATTGCATCAGGGGTAAAGAAGTATGCTTTTCGTGCAGAAATTCCATCCCATGAAAAATCATACGCGGCAATTCCGAATATTCCATCAGAGGCACCGCCGGCAAATTCGTTTGATGATATTATATACGCGCTTCCGGTCACCGGCAACCGGGGTACATCTTCAATAACACTGGTAACTCCGGGGATCCTTGACCAGTCCCAGGCAGCGAAAATATTCCTGTATTCATCTCCGTCGATCATGATATTAGTTGCACCCCATGGCAACCATTTTCTTTTGAGGTTTTCATCATTCATCCTCTCTGTACCATAAGTTCTTTTGGAGGGTATTTTTGCCGACAGGTAGAAATCCTTTCCGTGATTAACCATAATGTCCGATTTCCAGAAATGCCTGTTACCCGGGTTCCGGAACTGAGATTCACCGTTGATGAAGCTTATACAATCTTTCAGTTCATCCTGCCGCGGTGCATTCATCGCTATCAGCCGGGTTGCAAATGTCCTGAGTCCCGCTGATGAAAGTGCATTCCGTCTTGTGATTTCCCTGCCGGCCGCACCGAAGTCGAAAGCCTGTTTCTGGCAAAACCACTGAAATCCGTCAAGAAGTGCATCAGTGATTGTTTTCACCTGTGATTCTGACATTGCATAATCTGTTCCGTGAGCCAGAGATCCAAAATAAGTTATGTCCGACATAAAAGACATGCCATAACCGCCATTGTATAGCTGAGGACCGTGTTGCCAGAAGCTTTGATCGGTCTTGATTCCCTCTGCTTTTTCCGGCATAATCCTGGCTTCTTCAAAAGCACTCGAGAAATTTTCGCGTAATACTTCCTCATTGTTTTTCACACATGCTTTATCGATAGAGCTTTTCAATAACCAGATCTTGTTGGCCCCGGTTGTTGCGCCGGACCATTTTTTTGCTGATTCGTTATAATAAAACAGCAGGTCATCGGCGAGGGAATCAAGAGTTGCCTGGTCAAATCCGAAATTGTCGCCGGTCTTCATCAGAACCAGTGCAGGTCCGAGATTGGTTGGTGCACCGATAGCATTGTACCACCAGTTATCCGATACCGGTTTGATGAACAGGTAATATCTGAATAAATTCCGGATAGCTGCCTTTACTTCCGGACGATGAAAATACCTGCTTTCGGGTTTATTATATGCCTGGCAGATCGAAACAAGCCTCCTTGAATGTGTAACCGGCTGCCAATTATTTCTGTCTCTGTTGCTATAATCTACATCATCCCAGCCGCCATCTGCTCTGAGTGTTGTTAAGAGATTTGAAACAGCGCTGTCCCTTACATTTTGCGAAATCAAATCATTCCTTAACCTTTCGGTTATGATGCTGATCTGTGAAATAGAGTCAGCACTGGCGGCAATCACCAGGAAAGATATTAGATATAACCGGATTCTGTTAAAGTATACCTTCTGATTATTCATCATTTTATCCTGAATTAATAGAACTGTATCTAAATAGTCGGAAGCCCGAAGTCCGAAGTCCGAAGATGAATGTGACATGTAGTCTTGACTTCCGACTTCCGACTTCCGACTCCAATACTTTTAACACTTATTGGTTACAAAGAATAATAAAGATTTTGAGCCGCATAGCGGCGGCCTGACATACATCATTAAGAATAACTTAGAGACTTAGATCCGTCCTGAAATATTCTCAAGGATCTTCTTCGTGTAATCAACCATAAACAGCGGAATATTAATCATACCTTCATCAATTCTCAGATTGCGAAGGGAAAAACGTATACTAACTGACGGATCGTATTTTTTCCGGAAAAATGCAAGACTCTTGCTTCGTATGTTTTCGTCAGACTTCACTTCAATCGGGATAATGCTGTTCTTATACTGAATGAGGAAATCAACCTCAGCTTTGTTGCCTGATCTCCAGTACCGCGGTACCCCTTCAAACTGCACCATCAAGCCCGATAAAATATAATTCTCCGTCAGTGAACCTTTAAATTCGGTGAAAAGACGGTTCCCTTCAGTAAGTGCAACAGGATCGAGAAATGATAACCTGCGAAGTAATCCGACATCGGGAAGATAAATCTTGAATGCTGTGAGATCGTCATAGGCCGGTAATGGTATAAATGGCTTTGTGGAACAATTGACCCGAATGGCTAATCCTGCATTAATAAGCCATAACAATGCATCTTCATATCCCCTGGCTCTGGCTCCCGGCCTGACCGACTGGAACAGAAACTTTTTATTCTCTCTGGCAAGCTGCGAGGGTAATGAGGTCCAGATATGATTTATTTTCGGTATATCTTTGTTATCAACATGTTTTGAAAAGTCAAGCATGTATGCATTCAGGATACTCTGCAATACTTCCTGAGTGTCAGTTATGTCTCTCTTTTCCAGTAACGATACTACTGCCTCAGGCATACCACCTGAGATAAAATACATTTTCAGTTTCTCACACAAGGGATTAAAAAAGATATCAGGCAGAGGCTCCACTTTGTCTAACTGCCCGAGGTAACTGAATAAATCTGGTGCTGCGACTGCAAGAAACTCTGAAAAAGTGACAGGATAAACATGAATAAAATCAACTTTCCCTACGGGAAAAGAAGCGCCCCGGCTTAATGAAACACCCAGTAATGATCCTGCGGTGGCGACAGCATATTCAGGAAGTTCTTCGCAAAAATATTTCAATGAATTCAGGGCATCATTACACTCCTGTATCTCATCGAAAATAATCAGAGTTCTCTGCGGCTGAATTGCCTTTCCATGCACCAGTGACAGATTATCGAGAATCCTGACGGGATCTTTTGTTGAACTGAAGAATTGCCCTAATTCTTTTTGCTTCTCAAAATTGAAATAAGCGACATTTTCAAAATGCCGGCTGCCAAAATGCTTCAGGAGCCACGTCTTGCCAACTTGTCTCACTCCCTGCATAATCAAAGGCTTGCGTGAAGGCTTGTCCTTCCACTCAACTAATTGTTTTAAAATATCCCTCTTTATTTCCACAATCTCACACTTTTAGTGTTGTTTTCGTGCATTTTATCACGTTATTAATATTAATTATTGGCAAAATTAACACAATATATCGGAACCAGGTTCCGTCTAAGGGTTGATTTTGTTTCGGATGATAGAGAATGACTCAGAGATTGAGGAGCAGGGAATTGAGAGATGGGGAAACATGTGAGGAAAAGTTGCGTAGCGGCGGCCTGTTTCCTGTTTTCCGTACATATCGCTTAAACCATTATAATGATTTGATATTCAAATATCAATTTTCTAATT
>CAZKMH010000132.1:0-8812 GCA_964553395.1 uncultured Rikenellaceae bacterium
CCTTAATAAGTTCGTGTCTTTTGATAGCACCATATGTCATTGCCATGGGAAGGGCTTTTGCATATATCTGTGATCTCAGGTTAAACCTGAGGTATGTTATAACCGGCTTTGGACCTGCCACGAATCCGCCTATCCCCGCCATCGATTTGGCAAATGTTGCAAAGTAAAGGTCAATCTGATCCTGAACACCTAAATGTTCTCCTGTCCCGGCACCTGTCCGTCCCATGGTTCCAAAACCATGTGCATCATCGACAAGAAACCGGAAATTATATTTCTTCTTCAGTGCCGCAATCTTATCAAGTTTACCAAGATCGCCAGCCATTCCGAAGACACCTTCTGTTATTAAAAGAATACCTCCGCCTGATTCTTCTGTCAGTTTTGTTGCACGCTGAAGCTGCTTTTCACAGCTTTCAATGTCGTTATGAGAAAAAACAAATCTTTTACCGAAATGGAGTCTGAGTCCATCCATTATGCATGCATGGGCTTCCGAGTCGTATACGATCACGTCGTGCCTGTCGACAAGTGCATCAATTATTGAGACCATTCCCTGGTAACCATAATTAAGCAGGTACGCCGATTCTTTGCCAACAAATTCAGCTGCCATTTTCTCAAATTTCTCGTGCATTGATGTATGACCCGACATCATTCTTGCACCCATCGGATAACCCAGTCCATATTGTTTGGCAGCCTCGGCATCTACTTTCCTGACTTCAGGATTATTGGCAAGGTCAAGATAATTGTTTAAACTCCAGGTTAATACTTCTTTACCACGGAACTTCATTCTGGGTGCTATTTCTCCTTCAAGCTTGGGAAACATAAAATAACCGTCACCAACTGCTGAATACTGACCCAGGGCGCCTGTGGTCGATGAGATCTTTTCGAAAATGTCCATATCTGATTTTTTTTCTAAAAATTTTCACAAAAGTAAAAATTTAACTGAATTGTACCGATACCTATTTATACCTAATTTGTTTTATTGGCTGCAACAGACAGAATAAATGAATAAAAATTGCGTTTTCATGATCTTAACTGAAATATTTTTTGTAATTTTGCGCAACATTTTTTTTATGAGATACGGATCCCTTATATTCCTTATAATCTTAGTTTTGTTGAGTTCGTGCGGCGAGTATGAAAAGCTCCTGAAGAGCACTGATTACGACCTTAAGAAGGTAAAAGCAAAAGAGTATTTTGACAACGGGCAGTTTGTAAAGTCGTCTGAGTTACTGGGGCAGATTCTCCCAAGATACAGAGGCAGCGAGGAGGCCGAAGATCTTAACTGGATTAATGCCCAGAGCTATTATGGAATGAAAGATTATTTTTCTGCCGGCACCTATTTTAAGACTTACATGGATCAGTATCCTTATGGTAAATACGCCGAGGAAGCTACATTTATGGCGGCAAAGTGCGATTATAATCTTTCCCCGCGGGCAGAACTGGATCAGGATAATACAAAAACCGCAATCGAGGGATTCAACTTATTTTTAAACAGGTATCCCCTCAGCTCAAGGGGAGAGGAATGTAAAAAGCTTATAAAGGAACTTCAGGAAAAGCTTGTGGAGAAGTCATATATGAGTGCAAGGCTCTATTACGACATGAAGAATTATAAATCTGCCATCACGGCACTTAACAACAGCCTGAAGGAGTATGCTGATACCAAATACCGTGAGGAGATGATGTTCCTGAAACTCAATTCACTATACCTGTATGCCGAGAACAGCATGGCTGACAAGCAGAAGGAGAGATACCAGGCAACACTTGATGATTATTATTCCTTTATGGAAGAATTCCCTCAAAGCAGGTTTTCAAGGGATATCCGAAGAATATACCAGAGTACAGGCAAATATCTGAAAATAGATACATCTAAAATCGAAGCAAATATTGAATAATAATATGGATTACAGAAAATCAGTGGCACCGTCGACAACTATCACACGCAATCTGGACCTGATGACGAAAGGCACCGGGAACATATACGAAACTGTGATCATTGTATCTAGAAGAGCAAATCAGATTGCTGTAGAGATAAAGCAGGAGCTCAATAAGAAGCTTGAGGAATTCGCTTCATTCAGTGATAATCTTGAAGAGGTTTTTGAAAACCGTGAGCAGATTGAGATCTCCAAATTCTATGAAAAGCTCCCGAAAGCGACATTGATCGCACTTCAGGAACTTGAGGAAGGGAAGATATTTTACAGAAATCCTGAAAAGACGGCCAGGCAAAAATAAAATTTAGCCTGAAAATGCTTAAGGGCAAAAAAATACTTGTTGGGTTAACCGGAGGGATTGCAGCTTACAAAACTGCATCAATTGTCCGGCTACTTATCAGGGAAGGAGCCGAAGTGAAAGTTATTATGACCGACCATGCCAGGGAATTCATAACACCTCTGACTTTTGCAACGCTATCGAAAAATCCTGTTCTGACACAATTTTATAACCCTGAGAACGGCAACTGGAACAGTCATGTCGACCTTGGGTTGTGGGCAGATCTTTACCTTATCGCTCCCGCAACAGCCAACACTATAGGTAAAATGGCTAACGGCATAGCCGATAATCTTCTGCTTACGGCTTATCTGTCGGCGCGCTGTCCGGTCTTTATCGCTCCTTCGATGGATGTCGATATGCTTAAGCATCCCTCAACAATAATTAACCTTGAGACTCTCAGGGCATTCGGTAATACCATTCTTGAACCAATCAGCGGTGAGCTGGCAAGCGGACTTACGGGTAAAGGACGGATGGCAGAGCCGGAGGAGATAGTAAAGGAGATAGCCAGCTTCTTTACGAAAAAAAAAACAATAGCCCCCTTAAAGGGAAAAAAATCCTGATCAACGCAGGACCGACACGTGAGCCTATAGACCCGGTCCGCTTCATCAGTAACCAGTCTTCAGGCAGAATGGGTATTGCCATTGCTGATGCCGCAGCCGAATATGGTGGGAATGTAACACTGGTGCTTGGTCCTGCAGAAGTATATCCTGAAAACACTTCTGTAAATGTCATCAATGTCATAACCGCAAAATCAATGGCTGCCGAATGCATCTCTATGTTTCCGGATTGTGATATTGCAATATTGTCTGCAGCAGTGGCCGACTATACTCCTGTCAGTGTCGGGAAGCAAAAATTAAGCTCAGGGGCAAAGGAACTGACATTGAAAATGCAGAAGACTGCAGATATAGCGGCAACGCTGGGCGGTATGAAAAAGAGATCACAGTTCCTGGCAGGCTTTGCACTAGAAACTGACAATGAAATCAGTAATGCAACTGCAAAATTAAAACGTAAAAATCTGGACATCATTGTTTTAAACTCACTTCGTGAAAAGGGTGCAGGATTTGGGCATGATACCAACAGGATCACCATTATTGACAAGTACAATAATATTGATAAATTTGAGTTGAAATCAAAGACAGACGCTGCCAGGGATATCCTTGACAAAATAGTTTCAATGATCAGAAAAAAATGAGATATAACCGGTTCATAAAATTATTGCTGTTGTTCCTTCTCACCCTTATACCCGGGATCATAAATTCGCAGGAGCTTAACTGCAATGTCCAGGTATCAGCCCAGAAGGTACAGGGTTCGAACCGTCAGGTTTTTGAGAATATGCAACGCGATATTTACGAATTCATGAACAATACAGTCTGGTCAAACCATGTTTACAGCTACGCTGAACGGATCGACTGCAATATTCTCATAAACATCAATGACCAGATCTCGGCTGACGAATTCAACGGGACAATCCAGGTTCAGCTGAGAAGACCAATCTTCAATACCACCTATAACTCCACAGTGCTGAATTTTATCGACAATAACTTCAGATTCAGGTATGTGGAATTTCAGCCTCTCGAATTTGATCCTTCAACCCACAGATCAAGCCTTGTTTCGGTTCTTGCATACTACGCCTATATAATTCTCGGCTTTGATTACGATTCATTCTCCCCGAAAGGCGGAACCGATTTTTTCAGGATAGCTGAAAAAATAGTTACCAATGCCCAGAATGCTGTCGAACCGGGATGGAAACCGTATGATGGTTCCCGTAACCGGAACAGGTACTGGCTCGTGAAAAATATCCTTGATGACGAATACAGTGAAATAAGACAGTTTATCTACGATTATAATATTAACGGGCTCGACAGAATGGAATCCAGAACCTCCGAAGCCAGAACAAATATGGTTGAGAGCCTCAGACTGATTCAGGATGTGTACAGGAGAAAACCCGATCCCTTCATGTATCTTATCCAGGTGATTGTTGATGCAAAAAGTGACGAACTGGTGAATATTTTTTCGGAGTCGTTTCCTGAGGAAAAGAGCCGTGTTGTTCAAATACTTACAGAGATTGATCCCGCCAATAAGACGAAATACGAGAAAATCACTGCTTCAGGTTAGTCTTAACTTACGTTTATGCTCGTAAAACTCTACGTCCAAAATTATGCACTGATTAAGGAACTGGATGTTGAACCCGGAGACGGACTTACCATCATCACCGGTGAAACGGGAGCGGGAAAAACAATCCTTCTTGGTGCATTGTCACTGATCCTGGGAGCAAGAGCCGATGGCTCCGTTCTGCTTGTAAAAAACGAAAAATGTATTGTTGAAGGAACGTTCCGGATAGAGGAGTATGAACTTTCCGAATTTTTTACTAATAATGAGCTTGATTATGAGCCTGTTACTACATTAAGACGCGAAATAAATCCTGCCGGTAAATCGAGGGCTTTCATTAACGATACCCCTGTAACCATCAATCTTTTAAAAGAACTTGGCGACAGGCTCATCGACATTCATTCACAGCACCAGACACTGATGCTCAGTGATAACCTGTTCCAGCTTAACGTAATTGATTCTTTTGCA
The DNA here is from genome assembly GCA_964553395.1 of uncultured Rikenellaceae bacterium. GTDB lineage: Bacteria > Bacteroidota > Bacteroidia > Bacteroidales > VadinHA17 > LD21. The sequence goes on from CAZKMH010000132.1 coordinate 4,837, forward strand.
GGTACTTACAAACAAAAGATTGAATACAGGCAAGCCTTTAACAAATACCGGAATCTCAGGAAAGAATATTCCGAGGCAAAGGAAAAAGCTGACAGGAACAAAGCTGACCTCGAGTATTACCGTTTTCAGCTGGATCAGCTGGATGGAGCGAAACTTACAGGAGGCGAACAGGAGGAACTTGAGAAAGAACAGGAAATATTATCCCATGCCGAGGAGATAAAGCTGGGGCTGAGCACATCTTCAGGTCTCTTTTCATCTGAGACCGGCTCAATACTCCAGATGTTGCGGGAAGCCAGATCAGCTTTGTCAAAGATCAGGGAGTTTCTTCCGGAGGGAGAGGAGTTGCTTGCCCGAGCCGATTCCTCGTTTGTTGAGCTGAATGATCTCGGTTCCGAAATTGATAAGCTGGCTGCCACGATTGATGCCGATCCCCACAGACTGGCACAGGTTAATGCAAGACTTGATACGATATATTCTCTTATCCAGAAGCACCGGGTAAAGGATCTTAATGAACTTATAATTAAGAGAGAAGAAATTAGAAAACTTGTTAACTCAATAGAAACAAGTGACGAGAGGATGGCAGAGCTGGAGACAATTCTTAAAGACCAAACCGGCGAACTGACTAAAATGGCAGAAGAATTATCTGCCAGACGAAAAGAGGTACTGCCTGAAGCTGAAGAAAATATCACCGTTCTTTTAAAACAGCTTGGAATGCCAAATGCACGGTTTCGGATAGCTTTCTCAGAGATGCAGGATTTCAGCATGTCCGGGATGGATCATGCCGATTTCCTTTTCTCGGCCAACAAACAGGTTGAACCTGAAAATCTGGCGAAAATAGCCTCCGGTGGCGAGTTGTCAAGAGTTATGCTCAGCCTGAAATCGCTTCTTACAAAAAATACAAACCTGCCCACTATCATCTTTGATGAGATTGATGCGGGAGTATCAGGTGAGGTTGCCGACAAGGTGGGACAGATACTTGCCGGAATGGGAAACTACATGCAGGTGGTGAATATTACGCATTTGCCGCAGGTCGCTTCACGTGGCAGCAGACATTACCATGTGTACAAGGATGATACCGGCGATTCAACAATTACACGGGTTAAGTTGTTATCGCCTGAGGAGCGGATAATGGAGGTTGCAAGGTTACTCAGCGGAAGCGAAATCACTGCGACCGCCGTGAAAAATGCAAAAGAGCTTCTGAAATCGGCTGCCGGTTAAAAATGTGATAATATGGATTAGGATGGAAAATTTGCTTTTAAAGGGTAAGAAAGGTATAATCTTCGGAGCACTGAACGAGAAGTCAATCGCCTGGCACGTAGCCCTGAAATCATGGAAACACGGAGCTCAACTGATACTCACCAATTCTCCCATTGCAATAAGGATGGGACAGATCAATGAGCTTGCCTCGATAACCGGAAGCCCGGTCATTTCTGCCGATGCAACGAAAATGGATGATATCGAAAACCTGATCTCTGAAAGCATGAAACTTTTCGGCGGACAGTTTGATTTCATCCTTCACTCGATCGGGATGTCACCTAACGTCAGGAAAGCGATTCCCTACGAGCAGATTAACTATGAAAACATGCTGAAAACATTCGATATATCGGCACTCAGCTTCCACAGGATTCTTCAGACTGCCTATAAACTGGATGCAATAAGGGAATGGGGATCCGTAGTGGCATTATCATATGTTGCCGCACAAAGAACATTGAGCGGCTATAACGATATGGGGGACGCAAAAGCTCTACTCGAGTCTATCACCCGAAGTTTTGGCTATATCTACGGACGCGACAGAAAGGTCAGGATAAATACTATTTCGCAGTCACCCACACCCACTACCGCTGGTGCCGGCGTGCACGGGATGGAATCGCTTCTCGATTTTTCCGAAAGGATGTCACCTCTCGGAAATGCTACTGCCGATGAATGCGCCGATTATTGCGTCGCATTGTTTTCGGACCTTACTAGGAAAGTTACGATGCAGAATCTTTACCACGACGGCGGATTCTCAAGCATGGGTATGAGCCTTAAAGCTATTGAACAGTATAAAAAGAGCTTTGAGGATTGTAAGTGATACGGAACATAGGGGCCGGGGAAATGAGTACGTGCAATCTCCTTTAAAACAGATAATTCAATCCGATCGAGAACCCTATATTCCCATCCTGCTTGCTGAATGACTTGCCTATATCAACAGCAATTACGAAGTTCTGATTCATTACCGGCATTATGCTTATCCCGGCGCTGTGATGCAGCTTCTCTTCCCCGGGGTTAAAGAAGTCAGGGAAATTGTAATTGGTTAACTCATTAGTGAAAGTAGACTGTAGATCATCAGGCAGTTTGATGCTTTTTGTGACCATTCCGAAGTCGTAAAACAGGTTAAGACCCAGGTAACAGTCCTGTCTGAGGAGTTTAAAATAGACAGGTTTCCAGCGAAGCTCAACATTACCCAGCACAAAACCATCACCGACCACTCTGTTTTTCAATACGCCTCTTAGGGTGCTTGATCCGCCAAGCCCTTCATTTGTTGCTCCTGTAAGGATTGAAGTAATTACCTGCGACTGATAAAAGAAAGGAACGGTTCCCGAGAGGGTCGTCTGGTAACCAAGGCGATACACCAGGGAAAGATCATTCTCGACAAGAGTAAAATATTGTCTGTGTGTTATATAGAACCTTGAAAATTCCCAGTCGTTGCCCATAAATTTTGGTGATATCTCAATTCCCAACTCCGACCAGATACCTTTCATCGGATTGGGGCGATTATCGCGACTGTCCCATTCCACACCCGCCTTGAGGGTATTTACCCATCCGCCGTCGGCTTCGTTGGCTGATATCAACCCGAGCGAATCACGATAAATCTCAAATAGTCCGGGCTCTTCGTTAAGCTGAGGCAGTTGATCTTCGCCATCTTTACCCTTGTTAAGCTTATCAATATCAACTGAACCTGCACTGAAATTCTGAAATGCAAAGCCGGCGCTCCACTTAATGTGTTCCCCGGAGAGTTTCCCCTGGAAGTCATTCTTGAACCTGAACTGGTTTCTTTCGAAACGGTAGAACATCCTGGACCTGTAATCTGCTTCTTCATCATCCATCCATTGTTTGTTGAAGACCGACTCATACCCGTTGAATCCGTAAAAATGGTTCGCCTTATCCGGCAGGTAGCTGAGATCACTTGTAAGGTGCACCCCCGGTATCAGATGGTTTGATTCATACATTAACCGGTAGATTCCGCTGCCCTTTGTAAAACGTGAAATCTCAGCGTAGATATGATCAAAAAATTCGGGATAGGTGCTGCCGTCACCGTAATTGAAAAATTCCACCAGTGCTCCGTACTGGAATCCAAGATCGGAGTCAAAGGTAATTGCAGGAAGAGCGCCGCCGAATTTCCATCCGGTTTTTACTTTCTTCTCCTGTCCGTAAAGTGATAATGCAATCGTAGTCATCAACAGAATTGAAAAGCATTTTTTCATATGTCAGGTTTTTGGTTGTAGTCATTAAAGATAAAGAAAAATGGGATTATTGATCTGATTTTTTAATATTTGCTACCTTAGGGTACTGATTTCAGAAAATAACCGGATCCCGTATTCCATGTTAAAGGTTCAACCTGAAACATGCAACATAAAACCTGAACCAGAAGTAATTATTTATGGGATTGATAATTAAGAATATAAAATGCCTCGTCGGGTCCACAGATAATCCACGGATTAAGGTATGCGGGAATGATATGGCTAAGCTGGACACAATTTCCGATGCATTCCTGTTGCTCCGGAATGGTAAGATCGTGGATTACGGGACAATGGCGGAGTTTAACCATAAATTCCGTCCGGCGGAAATTGATAAGGATGAGGTTATTGATGCTTCCGGAAGATTCGTATTCCCGTCGTTCTGTGATCCTCATACACACCTTGTATATTCGGGCAGCCGTGAAGCCGAGTTTAAGGATAAGATACTGGGACTTTCGTACGAGGAAATTGCAAAAAGG
>CAZKMH010000133.1:0-8637 GCA_964553395.1 uncultured Rikenellaceae bacterium
TCAAGGTCATAGAATGTAACCTGAGGGCAAGCCGCAGCATGCCGTTTGTTTCTAAAGTTCTTAAAACCAACCTTATAGAGCTGGCTACAAAGATTATGCTCGGTGTCCCGACCGAAAAGCCACACAAATCGGTCTTTGAGCTCGACTATGTGGGGGTGAAAGCGCCGCAGTTCAGTTTCTCGCGTCTGGCCAAGGCTGATCCGGTGCTCGGTGTGGATATGGCGTCAACAGGAGAAGTTGGTTGCATTGGTGAGGGCTTCTATGAGGCAATATTGAAAGCTATGTTCTCCGTTGGTTACAGGGTCCCCGGAAAAAGCATTCTCCTTTCCACCGGGCCTGCCCGTTCAAAGGTCGAGCTTCTTGCAAGTGCAAAAGCACTCCGCGAAAGGGGGCACACCCTTTATGCCACACGGGGGACCCAGCAGTTTCTTGAGAATGCGGGTGTGGAGGCTTATGTCGCATACTGGCCCGACGAGGACAAGTCTCCAAATACCATTGAACTCATAAAAAAACGAGAGGTGGATATGGTTGTTAATATTCCAAAGGACCTTAGCGCCTCAGAGCTTGATAATGACTATTCGATCAGGAGAAGTGCTGTAGACTACAATGTTCCGCTAATCACCAATGCAAGACTGGCAAGTGCGTTCATTCTTGCTTTCTGCCGGATAAGTATCAATGATCTTGCAATCAAGAGCTGGGACGAGTATAAGTAGGACAAAACGTCATGTAACTCCGTGGTTAATTGGATAATAAATAATATTTTTGTAATATGATAATTATTAGAAAAGCAATCTCTTCAGATGCTCAGTCGATCATCGATTTCCAGATGAAGATGGCCTGGGAAACGGAAAAGATAACCCTCAACCCCATAACGGTTAACAAAGGAGTTAATGAAGTATTTACCGATCCGGTAAAAGGAGAGTACTATGTGGCAGCAGCAGACGGTAAAGTAATTGCGTCATTGCTCATAACATATGAGTGGAGCGACTGGAGAAACTGCAATATATGGTGGTTCCAGTCGGTGTATGTTATTCCTGAATTCCGCAGACAAGGTGTCTTCAGGAAAATGTACGCATTTATAAGGAACAGGGCGGAAGAACAGGGAGTTATCGGATTACGGCTCTACGTCGAAACCGGAAATACACGGGCAAAAAAGACCTATGAGTCTCTCGGCATGACCGGAGATCACTATTCCTTATATGAATGGATGAAAGAATGACCGATGCAATGGCTTCTTCTGATATTAACTATACCGTATTTATATCTTTTCCTGAAGATCAGCATAAACCTGTCAGGAATAATGCCATATTCCATAGCTGCTCCGGCTTCTGTTTTTGTTTCGGTAGTAATAGCATGCCGTAATGAGGAGGCAAATCTCCCATCACTGCTGGACTATATCTCTGCCCAGGACTATCCACCGGGATATTTTGAATTGTTCATAATAGATGACAATTCCTCGGATCGGACCTTCAGTGTGGCCTCAGGATACACAGGAATTAAAAATCTCAGAGTATGCAAAAATAATGGCAAGGGGAAAAAGCTTGCCATCAGGACCGGAATTGAATTGTCATCAGGCGATCTGATCATTACAACTGATGCTGACTGCAGACCCGGAAAGAGCTGGGTAAGCACCATAGCTTCATTTTATGAAAAGATGAAGCCTGACCTGATAATTTGTCCGGTAGTATTAAATGGGAAGCAGGGGTTTTTTCACAGGTTTCAGGAACTGGAATTTCTTGGACTTCAGGGCGTTACAGCGGGTTGTGCCGTTGAGGGAAAACCTGTAATGTGCAATGCTGCAAATCTTTCATTTACAAAAGAAACCTATAACCGGCATTCCGGGAACCTTCATGATGAGTTAATTTCAGGGGACGACGTTTTTCTGCTTCACAGCATTAAAAAGGAACAACCGGATAAGATCCGGTGGCTGGAGTCGGAAAAGGCGATTGTGACAACAAAGGTTTGTCCGACTTTCAGAACATTCATGAATCAGCGTGCAAGATGGATCTCAAAAGCCGGTGCATACACTGACAGATACACAAAATCGATCGCAATTATTACCTTTATTATTATATTATTGCAGTCAACCGTGCTGATTGCCGGAATTTTCAATCCGGTTTTCCTGCGGGTGTTCGCGGTAATTTTCCTGTTGAAATCTATTCCCGATCTGATTATCTTAAAGAATACAGCTTCCAGGTATGGCAAAAAAAATCTTCTCAGATGGTTTCTACCCTCACAGTTTATCTACCCGTTTTATGTTATTGCAGTTCTCCTGAACTTAAAAATCCGGTAATCAGGAGAGGATCCTAATTCCCCATATCGGACAGGAACTTTATTCTCATAAGTCTGATCTCATCCTCCTCGAAATCATTGCCCAGTTCCTTTATGGCATCATCAAGAGAGTCGGATTCAGCTTCTTCCCTGAAGTAAGAATAGATTTCATTCTGTCGTTCTTCATCAATGGATGAATTGATATAATAGTCGAGGTTAATCCGGGTACCTGAATTTACAATTGCTTCAATCTCAGGCAGAAGCTCTCCCATCTCCAAGCCTTTTGCCTCGGCTATATCCTCAAGCGGCCGTTTCATATCGATGCTCTGGATGATATAAACCTTTATGCCTGACTTGTTTACAACAGATTTAACCACCATGTCGAGCGGCCTTATTATTTCCTTCTCCTCAACATATTTCTTGATCAGCTCAACGAATTCCTTTCCGTATCGCTGAGCTTTACCGGCACCTACGCCTGAAATATTCTGAAGCTCATCAAGATTGATCGGATACTGTATAGCCATATCCTCAAGAGAGGGGTCCTGGAAAATAACAAACGGTGGCACATCCTTCTGTTTTGAGATTTTTTTACGCAGGTCCTTAAGTATGCTGAACAGTTCTTCATCGACGGCGGCCGTTTTAGCGCCGAAAGCGCTCTCCTCATCTGTTGTGTCGGCATAGTCATGATCCTCTGCAAGCATGAGGGAGGTCGGTTTTTTCAGAAAATCCATCCCCTCCTGGGTAACCTTCAGAAGTCCATAGTTTTCAATATCCTTTGTAAGGAATTTTGCAATCAGCGCTTGTCTGATGACCATATTCCAGTATTTCTCGTCCTTCTCTTCCCCTATGCCAAAGAATTCCAGTTTGTTATGTTTGTATGACTTGATAGCCGAGGTAACCTTTCCGGAAAGTATATTCGCAATGTGATCGGCTTTGAACTTCTCCTTCACTGCAAGAATTGCCTCAAGTATGTTGACAACTGACTCGCTGCCTTCGAATTGTGCTTTCGGATGGAGGCAATTATCGCATGCCTCACAGTTTTCCCCGGGATACTCTTCTCCGAAATAATGAAGCAATAGTTTTCTCCTGCAGACCGATGATTCGGCATAGGAGACTGTTTCAAGCAGCAGTTGTTTCCCGATCTCCTGTTCGGCAATAGGCTTGCCCTGCATGAATTTCTCAAGCTTCATTATATCGTTGTAGCTGTAATATGCGATGCAGTTTCCTTCGCCGCCGTCGCGACCGGCACGGCCTGTTTCCTGGTAATATCCCTCAAGGCTTTTTGGTATATCGTAATGGATAACGAACCGCACATCGGGTTTATCTATTCCCATGCCAAAGGCTATAGTTGCCACTATCACATCGGCTTCCTCCATCAGGAATTTATCCTGGTTTAATGTACGGGTGGCTGAATCCATGCCTGCATGGTAGGGAAGTGCTTTTATTCCGTTTACCTTCAGCACCTCGGCCATTTCTTCCACTTTTTTGCGGCTCAGACAGTAGATAATGCCTGATTTCCCCGGATTGTTCTTTATATACTTGATGATCTCTTTGGTAACATCCTGTTTCGACTTGACCTCATAGTATAGATTAGGCCTGTTGAAGGATGATTTGTATACGTCAGCATCGAGGATACCCAGATTTTTCTGAATATCATGCTGCACTTTGGGTGTAGCCGTAGCTGTAAGTGCAATAATGGGTGAACGGCCGATGGTATCGATGAGGGGTCTGATCCGCCTGTATTCCGGCCTGAAATCGTGACCCCATTCCGAAATGCAATGCGCCTCATCGACTGCATAAAATGAAACATTTACATTTTTAAGAAATTCAATGTTCTCCTCCTTTGTAAGAGACTCGGGAGCAACATACAGAAGTTTCGTCTCCTGTTCAAGCACATCTTTTTTAACCCTGGCAATTTCAGTTTTGGTAAGCGATGAATTAAGAAAATGTGCCACGTCGTCATTAGTACTGAAATTTCGCATCGCATCAACCTGGTTCTTCATGAGTGCTATCAGCGGCGAAATGACAATAGCCGTCCCCTGTCCCATTACGGCCGGCAACTGATAACAAAGCGATTTCCCTCCACCTGTCGGCATCAGTACAAAGGTATCCCTCCCCGCCAGAACATTCTTTATGATCGGTTCCTGGTTGCCTTTAAAGGTATCAAATCCGAAATACCTTTTCAGATAATCATGTATTGTACTATCATTAAGCATAAAATTCCTCACCCCAATCTTTTAAACCATATGTCTTCATACATATTATAAATTTAATAAATTTTCAAATCAAACCGATAGTTTTATTTAATTATTAACAATTTGTTTTCCCGAAATTCAATATATAAAATGGCTTATATTGTTTTGCAGGAGAAGATTTATCATCTTTACACGCTGAATTTAAAAAATTTGCGCAGTAATGGCTTTTCAATGGAAAACAGGGAAAAAAGGGGTTAAAGGAGAGGGTGAGATGTCGTTCCTCGAGCATCTCGAGGAGCTGAGATGGCATATTATCCGGTCAGTAATTGCCATTGTCACCATGATGTTCGTTGCTTTCATTTTTAAAAACATCATATTTGACACAATTATTCTCGGGCCCAAGCATCCTGATTTTTTTACAAACCGGATGCTCTGCCAGCTTGGTCATTTGAAAATCTTCGGCATTCAGTTAAATATTGATGCATTGTGCATAAACACAAAAGAATTAAATCTCATCAATATAAAAATGGCAGGACAGATAACAACCCATATAATGGTTGCACTGGTGGCAGGACTGATAATGGCATTCCCCGTCGTTATTTATGAATTCTGGAGGTTCTTCAGGCCTGCTCTTCATTCGAATGAGGCACAACATGCCAGAGGTGCTGTTCTCGCTTCAACATTACTTTTTTTCGCAGGAGTTCTTTTCGGATACTTTCTGCTTGCCCCGTTATCAATACACTTCCTCGGCTCATATGAAATAAGCTCTGATGTCGTTAATCAGATCAATATCCGATCATACATAGGCACTATCACATCAATCTGCCTGGCAACCGGTATCATCTTTGAGTTACCGATAATAGCCTTTTTCCTTACCAAAATCGGGATCATTACCCCGACTTTCATGCGAAAATACAGGAAACATGCAATTGTTGTTATCTTCGTTCTTGCAGCAATTATCACTCCGCCGGATGTATTTTCACAGATACTGGTATGTATTCCTCTTCTTTTGTTATATGAGGTCAGCATTGGCATTTCAGGAAGAGTAATGAAGAAAAAGGATAAGGAACATGACCAGTTTATGAAAGAGGAGGCTCCTGGAATAGTTGAAACTCCCGGCAACTGAATTTTACAATGAAACTGTATACCCAAAACCTGGTTAAGAAATACCGCAACCGCACGGTTGTTGATCATGTTTCAATTCAGGTGGAACAGGGTGAGATCGTTGGGCTGCTCGGTCCCAATGGCGCCGGCAAGACAACCTCTTTTTATATGATCGTCGGACTGATCAGACCAAGGGAAGGCAAGATATTCCTTGATGATGAAGAGATAACAACAATGCCTGTTTATAAACGGGCACGAAAGGGTATAGGATATCTGGCACAAGAGCCTTCAGTCTTCAGAAATCTTTCGGTGGAAGATAACCTTCGTGCTGTCCTCGAATTGTCGGACCTCTCAAAGCAGGAACAGGCAATAAGGGTTGAATCATTGCTTAATGAGTTCGGGCTCCAGAAAATCAGGAAAAACAAGGGGATCCAGCTTTCGGGCGGCGAGAGAAGAAGAACTGAAATAGCCAGGGCACTGGCGCTCAAACCAAATTTTATACTTCTTGATGAGCCGTTTGCCGGGATCGATCCTATTGCCGTCGAGGATATTCAGAATATAGTATCTCACCTGAAAGACAAGAATATAGGTATCCTTATAACCGACCATAATGTTCACGAAACCCTGTCAATAACCGACAGGGCCTACCTGCTTTTTGAAGGTCAGATCCTGAAATCAGGGACATCATCCCAACTAGCTGAAGATGAACATGTAAGAAAAGTCTACCTCGGGTCAAAATTCGAGCTGCGCCGGTAACTGAACCTGTTTGTTTTTACAGTAATTTTCTATACTTTTGCGGGGATTTTTTTGCGGATGTGTCGTAATTGGTAGCCGAGCAAGACTTAGGATCTTGTGTCTAACAGACGTGGGGGTTCGAGTCCCTTCATCCGCACGATTATGTCAAACCGCCCTAAACCTCCACAGCAGTGCGTTTTGGCGGTTTTTTATATATGAACAAACAACTTTAATTACACATGGATATCACCAAAGAAAACACGGGCGATCTGAATGCCGTCCTTACAGTGAAGATAGTAAAACCCGATTACGAAGAAAAAGTCGGGAATGTCTTAAAGGACTACCGTAAAAAAGCCAATATCAAGGGATTCCGGCCAGGAATGGTGCCGATCGGGATTATAAAGAAAATGTACGGAAATGCCGTAAAGATAGACGAGATCAATAAGATCGTAACAGAAAATATCCGTAAATATCTTACTGATGAAAAAATTGAAATTCTCGGAGATCCTCTTCCTGAAACCAACGAACATGAGAAAATTAACTTTGAAACCCAGGAAGATTTTACCTTCACATTTGAACTCGGACTGGCACCGGTATTCGATTTGAAACTCAGCCAGAAAAACAAGGTTCCTTACTATGAGATCATCATCGACGACAAAATGAAAAACGAATATGTCAGCAGTTATACGCGTCGTTACGGTGAATTCAGGAAAGCGGATGTTACCGGAGAAAAAGATTTACTGAAAGGGAGAATTGAAGCAATTGATGAAAAAGGTGAAATCATTAACGGTGGCATTACCAATCCGGAAACATCTCTGTCAATCGAAATTATTAAAGATGAAGAGATTAAAAAAGGATTCACAGGCAGGAAAGAAAATGATCCTGTAGATTTCAATATCAGGAAAGCCTTTCCGAACGATAATGAAATTGCTTCCCTGCTTGGCAGGAAAAAAGAAGAGGTTGAGGGGCTCGATGGTGAATTCAGATTCACAATCAGCGAGATATCGCGATTTCATCCTGCCGAACCCGGACAGGAATTATTTAATAAAATTTATGGAGAGGGAGTTGTAGCCACCGAAGAGGAATTCATGAATAAGATCACGGAAGAAATATCTGCCAACCTTGCCCGTGAAAGTAATTACAAGCTGATGCAGGATATCAGGAAGCTGACAATTGAAAAAACCGAATTCCAGCTGCCTGAGGATTTCCTGAAGAAATGGCTGCTGAAAGTGAATGAGAACACCACCGCCGAGCAGATCGAAAAAGAATTTGATAGTTTCAGGAACGACCTGAAATGGCAGCTTATAATGAACAGGGTGGCAAAAGACAACAGCTTAAAGATCACTGAGGAAGAGCTTCAGAAAGAGGCTGAAAACATTACAAGATACCAGTTTCAGCAATATGGCCTTTTCTATGCAACTGACGAGCAGATTTCAAATTATGCAAAGGAAACCCTGAAAAGGGAGGATGACGTAAAACGGATCGGAGATAAGATTTTAGAAGAAAAAGTTATGGCTCACATTAAAGAGCTTGTCAAAATTGAGAGCAAAAACGTTACAGTAGAGGAATTTAATAAGCTTTTTGAATAATAATCAATGCGTTGCAATGTCTTGTTAAAATTCATATCTTTGTTACTTTATTCAACATAAAATATCATGAACTCAATTGACGATTTTGGAAAATATGCGAGGAGCAGGCATAATATTGGCAGCCTTGCTCTCCACAGATATACCTCTGTCCTCGACAGCTATATTTCGCCCACCATAATAGAGGAACGACAGCTGAATGTTGCATCCATGGATGTTTTCTCCCGACTAATGATGGACAGGATAATTTTCCTTGGCCTGCCAATAGACGATTATGTGGCCAATATCATCCAGGCTCAGCTACTGTACCTCGACTCATCAGATCCCGGGAAAGATATTCAGATATATTTCAATACTCCGGGAGGATCAGTTCATGCAGGACTGGGTATATACGATACAATGCAGTATATTTCGGCTGATATCGCCACAATTTGCACCGGGATGGCTGCATCAATGGGCGCAGTTCTTCTTACAGCAGGAAAAAAAGGAAAAAGATCTGCACTGAAGCATTCCAGGATCATGATACATCAACCCATGGGAGGCGCCGAAGGGCAGGCATCAGATATTGAGATCCAGGCCCGTGAGATAATGAAGCTGAAAAGAGAGCTTTACGAGATTATTGCCCTGCATTCAGGCAATTCGATTGAAAAAGTTGAAAAGGATGCCGACAGGGATCACTGGATGACATCCCAGGAAGCAAAAGATTACGGAATGATCGACGAGATACTCCAGAAAATCGAACACTA
>CAZKMH010000134.1:0-8633 GCA_964553395.1 uncultured Rikenellaceae bacterium
TTAAGGTGTTAAGGCGTTAAGGTGTTAAGGCGTTAAGGTGTTAAGGCGTTAAGGTATAGAGGTTTTTAGGTGTTAAGGTGTCAGGGATTAGCGGTTAAACTGCCCGTCTGAAGAGGATCCATCTTTTGAAAAAGGGATCGTCGATGCTGTAGTTTGCTTTTTCTTTTAACAATAGTCCTCTGCTGACGAGTCGCTGAAGGGAGCTGAAGACTGTGCTTGGTGCTCCTGTGCCGAATAGTCTGGAAAACTCATCCGATAAAGGCGGGGTGTCACCCGATGCTATTCCTGTCAGCACCATCATATCTGTACGGTTAATACCGTACCATAAACGCTCGTAATCATTGTCGTGGCTCTGAACTATCTCATTAGCAGCACTTTCCACCATATCATCCGTATAGTTCTTTTTAAGCAACATTTCCCATACCGTATAGGCAAGCTGTTGTGTATAGAACGGATGCGATCCGGTCATTTTAAGTATTTCAGCGGTAACTTTTTTATTCTGATCACATATTTTCCTGAACTTTTCTTCAAGAAATGAAGTAAATATGTTGTGTGGAATCTTATCCAGCCTCATCAATGTGCCGAAACGGTAAAAAGGGGAACTCCTTTTTTCAAATATCCCCCTGATCATCGACTCGCTGCTTCCCAGAAAAATGTAGTTAACATTTGAATGGTGCTGTATCACGGAGCGCAGCATTTTGTCCAGACCGTCACCTATCCTGAAAATCTCCTGGAATTCATCCAGAACGACCAGAAGCTTATTCTTCCTCGTTCCCAGCTTTTCAATAAGGTTCAGGACATCCTCAAGAGGTGTAAGGTCTTTAGCTTCGGATCTGAAAGATATTTCCGTTTCCCCGGTGACGGGGTTTATGATAACAGAAGGAATAAGTCTGAACGATTTAATAAATCCTTTAAGTTTCTGCATTGTAAAAATACGGTATACTCTTTTCAGAAGCTGCGCTGCGAAGTCTTCTGCTGAAATAACCAGCTGGAGATCAAGGAATATGTACCGCCGGCCCGATTCCTTCAGGACTTTCTGAATAAGACTTGTTTTTCCGAATCTTCTCGGGCTGATCAGGATCAGGTGGTTCTCCCCCTTTATAAAAGACCTGATTCTGGCCAGCTCTTCTTCCCTGTCAGTAAAGAAGTCACCGTCGACTATGGTTCCAAATTTAAATGGATTAGCTTTCATATCAATCCGATTATTTTCGTTGCGAATATTTTCGAATGTAAAATTATGTAATTTTTCGCAACGAACCAGAATAAGTCTTAACTTTTTTATTTCAAAAATAGTGAAAAGTGCAGCTTCAGACTACCCAAAGTAAATATATTTGTGAATTCCATAAACGAGTTCGCGATGAAAAAATCAACCATTCTGCCATTCTTTTTATTTCCGGCTCTTATCATAAGCTCCTGTACCTCAGTAAACAGGTTTTCACCCGGACAGGAAGAATTGTTCAGAACAGCATCTGAAAACGCCCCTCTTGTAAATGAAGGATTTGACCGTTGCCTGAGATATCTTAACGGCTGGCTCGCACTGGCGGATCCGGTCACAGGGTTGATTCCGAGGAACATCAATGATTCGGCCAGCAAGGATATCTGGAATGCAAAGGACTGTGCTGCAGATAATTATCCCTTCATGGTCCTGACTTCAGCACTTCTTGACAGGAATATGTTTGAGGGGAAGATGAAAGAGATGCTTGAAACCGAAAAAAGGCTGACTTCAAGGATCGGAGCAATGCCGGATACATACTCTTTTTCGAAAAGAGATTTTGCTGTCACCGACACTGTACTTTCAGAGATTATTTTCGGATCAGCCGAGTACATAAAGGATGGTCTTATCCCCTTAACAGAGTGGCTCGGTCCCAGTCCATGGTCGGAAAGAATGATTTCGATCCTTGATGATGTTTGGAAATATGCCCCGGTAAATACTCCTTATGGCAATATATGTTCCTTAGATCCTGAGGTAAATGGTGGTATGCTTCAGGCTCTGGCACGAATTTACTGGACTACCGGAGAAGAGAAGTATCTTTTTTGGGCAGAACGGCTTGGCGATTATTATCTTCTTGGCGATAATCACCCGACCCGTGATTTTAAATTGCTGCATCTGAGGAATCATGGTTGTGAAATTATTAATGGCCTTTGTGAACTTTATGCAACTGAATCATTCGTTAACCCGGCAAAGAAAAATATATACAGGGAACACATTCATTTAATGCTTGACAGAGTTCTGGAAGTCGGGAGGAATGAAGATGGTTTATTCTACAATTCAATAGATCCCGTTAAGGGAGTTGTGATCGATGGAGGTATCACGGATAGTTTCGGTTACATTTTAAACAGTTATTATACTGTTTACCTCATTGATAAAGCGGAGAAATACAGAGAACCGGTACTGACTATACTGAATATTCTCAACGAAAAATATAAAAGCTTCGACTGGCAGGATAAAAGTATGGATGGATATGCTGATGCCATCGAAGGTGCTTTGAACCTGTATGTGCGTGAACCGGTTCCGTCTGCAAAAGAGTGGATCGATAGTGAGATAAAGGTTATGTGGAACAACCAGCAGCCGTCAGGAATTATTGAAGGATGGCACGGGGATGGAAATGTTGCCCGCACTATCATTATGTACTGTCTCTGGAAAACCGGAGGTACATATCCCGTTCCATGGAATAAAGATCTTCAATTTGGCGGCGTATACCACGACAATAAACTATACCTTACCATAACCTCTGCCGGCAAATGGAACGGTAAAGTGATATTTGATAAAAAACGGCATTCTGAATATATGCATCTTCCGCTTGACTGGCCGCGGATCAATCAGTTCCCTGAGTATTTCACGGTTGAGAACGGAAAGAACTACACCGTAATCTCGGATAACAACAACTTAGACCAGGTAATAAGTGGTGATGAGCTCAGGGACGGATTGCCGGTAAAGCTAAAAGCGGGACAGAGTGTGAATATTATTATATATTAGGAGGTACCCGGGTATAATCTTCCCTGCCACGTATCCAACTCTCCGAGCCGCTTTTCAATCAGGTTTACTATCTGATCGGATCGTTTTTTATCCCAGATTGTATTATGGAGAAATCGCGGAGGTGCCTCGCCGGTAAATCGTTCCACAACAATTTCAGGTGTCAGGCGCTCAAGGAAGCTGATAAAAAAATCAAGATATTCATCCCATTTGAACAAATGAAATTCTGCCGGATCACTCATAAATTCAGCTTCCATCGCCGTCCCTTTTATTATCTGAAGCTGATGGAACTTTACAATTTTTAACGGCAGGCCTGAAATAATCTCTGCTTCGGAAAGCATCTCTTCCCTGGTCTCACCCGGAAGTCCGAAAATAAAATGCGCTCCCGTATTTATTCCGCGTTCCGCAGTTAACCTGACAGCTCGCACCGCATCATCAAACGAATGCCCGCGGTTTATCCGCCTGAGGGTTTTATCATAGCAGGACTCTATTCCGAATTCCACTGTGAGATAACATCGTTGTGAAAGCTCTTCCAGGTATTCAAGTTTCTGCTCATCAATGCAATCCGGTCTGGTTCCAATTATCAGCCCTATTATTGCTGGATGCATCAATGCCTCTCCGTAAAGTTTCTTCAGCTTGTCAAGCGGAGCATAAGTATTTGAATATGCCTGGAAATAAGCAAGATATGAGAAGGCTCTTCTGTATCTCTTTTTGTGGAATTCTATACCCTCTTCAATCTGTCTTGTAACAGACTTGTCGTGATGACAATATGAAGGATGAAATGCATCATTATTGCAAAAAGTGCAACCGCCTGTACCTTTTGTGCCATCGCGATTCGGACAGGTGAAGCCTGCGTTAACAGATACTTTCTGGATCCGCCCTCCGTAAATCTTCCTGAAGTGGTTTGAATAAGCATTGAACCGCCGTTCATGCCCCCATGGAAATACATGCATATTCTTCTGAATGTCAGACATTATGCAGCGACAATTTTATTTTTATCAACATACCAGAGGAATCCTTCGGTATTCTCATATCCCATTTCATTCAGCAAGCTGCAGTAATGTCTTATCTGATCAATATACTTCTGGTTCTCCTCCCCGAATTTAAAATCTATAATTATGGTTTTATCTTCCCTCATTATAACTCTGTCAGGACGCCTTATCCTGCCCGAGGGCAACAGGATATCAGCTTCTTTGACAACATTATTGCCCGGACTGAACCACTCCGATACCTGAAGTGATTCCACAAGAGACAGCAATCTTTTTTCAAGCAATAGCGAATCAGCTTCCGGCATTTTGCCTTCCAGTACGAGCTTTTTTACTGCGGACGGGATATCTCCTGCAGTGTCGATACCCTCAAAAACTTCATGCATGAGGCTTCCATAATTTATCTTTTGCCTGTAAGGCTCTTTACCGGCAGTAAAATAGTTCTCACCATGCAGCCTTAGTTTAAGGGATTCCGGTTTCCTGTTGACATGGTACCCGGTACACTCCTGATAACGGTTAATTACCTGCTTTTGAGTCCTCCCTGGTATCTCTCCGAATTCAAATACCCTCTTCTCACTGTCATACAGTTTACTTAGTAAAATGCCCTGATCTCCAGCTGAATTTTCTTCTGTTGTTAAAGCTTCCTTAAGAACTCTGGCAATTGTTTCGGTTTTTCCGGTATTCTCCGGTATAAATCCGTAAATAGCATCCTTCGCCCTGGTCATTGCCACATAAAGAAGATTGATATTATCAATATAAGCAGAGTATTTTTCGTTAATATAATCATCAGCAAAAACAGTATCGACAAGGGCTTTACGGTACCTCACAGGCACTAATCCAAGCTCATTGAAAGGGGAGCTTCCCGGTGTCACCCACAGTACAGGCTGCTTGCTGAAACCATGATCCATGTTCCATGATAAGAAAGGAAGGATAACAACTTTGAATTCAAGTCCTTTGGCTTTATGGATTGTAAGTATCCTTGCAGCATTCTGATTTGCCGGCAATGCTATGGATTTCCTGGAACCGGTTGATTCCCACCATTCGATAAATGATTCAATATCAGGGCTTTTACCGGACGAATATTTCATGACCAGGTCCTGGAATGTATTGAGATATGCAACATTCCATGATTGTTCACCCAGACCAAAGAAGCTGATAATGCTTTCTGTTGCCTCGAATAATGTCAGCTCGCGTGTCTTTTGAATGAAAGGTTCATAACCTTCAGGGAAGTATCCGTGGGAGGCATCCATTAAAGTGTTGCGATGCAGATCAGCTGTGTCACCAGCTTCATTCCCCTTCGACAGCAGGTAGAATCTCAACATGAGCGCCCTGCTGATAAGGTCATCAGGATCGGAGATCACTTTGAGAACGGCAATGATGAATGTAATTGCATGCGATGAGGAAAGAGTTAGTGAATCACCTGATACGATATTATAATTATACCTGGCCCTCTTTTCGGGAGAAGCATTGCTGCTGTATCCTATCATTTTCCCGGCCACAGCTTCACCTTCCTTCACCTCTCTTACTATAATGCCGATATCTGATGCATTATACCCCATATCCTGGAACATCTCAATAACGGAGGGGATCCTGTCAAGAACAAAACTTTTCCAGCTCCTCAGGATCTTTTTTCTTTTGCCTTTATTCTGTTCATTTTCCTCTTCCTTTTCATCGTCAGTAAACTCCAGCCGGATATAACCTCCGCTTTTTCTTCCCGGATCTGCCTGGACAGCACCTGAATACAGTTTTCTGAAGTCGGCCGGGAAATCCCCTTCCGGGAAAGTTTTCTCAGTCTGATTTGAAATTACGGAAAATAGTGAATTGTTGAACCGGATAATATTTGTGCAGCTTCTCCAGTTCTTCAGGAGCGGCTTGCTGAAAAACCTCTTATTATCGACCCGGTTATTCTGCATATCTGCAAGTATCTTCCAGTCGCTGTTCCTCCATCTGTAAATTGACTGCTTTACGTCGCCAACTACCAGATTATCAAATCCCCTGCCCATACTTTCGTCTATCAACGGATTAAAATTTTTCCATTGCAGTGAGGATGTATCCTGGAACTCATCAATCATGTAATTTTCATAGAGGTTCCCGATCTTTTCGTAAATAAACGGAGTTTGTTCCTCCCCTGTTATCAGGCTGAGCAGTTCACCCGCCTCTGAAAGGAGAAAACTGTTTTCGTCCGATGCAACCTCACGTACCTTACCCAGAACATCGGAAAGTATTCCCAATGCGTAAATATTTGACAGGACAGCCTTTGTACT
Source organism: uncultured Rikenellaceae bacterium (assembly GCA_964553395.1). GTDB lineage: Bacteria > Bacteroidota > Bacteroidia > Bacteroidales > VadinHA17 > LD21. The sequence goes on from CAZKMH010000134.1 coordinate 6,225, forward strand.
ATTATAAACCGGAAAATTATCATCGCTGAACTGCACGGCTTCTTTTAAAGTTGATTCAAGTCCACCGGAAATTGCTTTAACAAGCTGCGGTACCGGATTTTTCGTTGACCACCTGGGATTTTCGCTTATCGCAAGCCGTACATTGTCATTTGGCAGAACAATATTCCCGTTTACTAATGACTTTATAAAACCGGGAACTCCCCTGCTCTTTTGATAAAACATATCATCAGTCAATCCGAATCCGGAATATATCTCTTTGAATCTTTGCCCGAAATCATTTATTCTCTCTTCAATTGAGGATGACATGGATCTGATCTTTTTTATGTAACCCGAGAGGAACTCTTTATTTGCCAGATTATTTCTCTCACTTTCGGAGAGGATTTTAAACTTTTCACGGAAAAGCTCCTGCGCCAATTTGGTGATCTCCCCCTTCAGATTCCAGCTTTTCTCATCTTCAAGGTTTGACATTACAAAATCCTTCAGCCAGTTCCTTAGTTCAGGATTGTTTTCTGACGAGGAGATCATCTCATCGATCGCTGTTGATAGTATAATGCTGTGATCCAGTTCAATATTGAATCCGGAGTGTAATCCTGCCTCTTTTGCAAAAGCACGGAGTATCTTTTGAAAAAAAGCATCGATGGTGCATACTGAGAATCGTGAGAAGTCGTGTAAAATAGCATGCAGTATTTCTCCGGCTTCTTTTCGGATTGCCTCTTCCGTTCTTCCGGTCTCTTTTACCAGGTCGTCAAGATATTCCGAATTCCCTCCTGTAGCAAGGCAGTTAAGCTGATCGAGGATCCTGCTTTTCATTTCAGCTGTTGCCTTGTTGGTAAATGTTACAGCCAGAATCTTCCGGTAATTATACCTCGACCGGAAAAGATAGGACAGGTAAATGCGTGCAAGATGAAATGTTTTACCTGATCCTGCCGAGGCGCTGTATATGGTAAGTGTACCGTCGTTCATACCGCGTCAAAGTTACCGTTTTTACTTATATCTTTTTAGTACTTTTGTGCTGTGAAAAAACATGTTGTAATAGGTCTTTCGGGAGGTGTTGATTCCAGCGTGGCAGCATGGGTTCTGAAGGAAAAGGGTTATGATGTGTCAGGATTATTTATGAGAAACTGGCACGACACTACCGGTCTGTTACAAAGCGACTGCCACTGGGAAGATGACCTGATGTTTGCTGAAATGGTAGCGAAGAAGCTCGGTATCCCGTTTCACCAGGTTGATCTGAGCGAGCCATACAGAAAACGGGTCGTGGATTATATGTTTGCCGAGTATGAAAAAGGACGGACCCCTAATCCCGACGTCCTGTGCAACAGGGAGATCAAGTTCGACTCATTTGCAGACGAAGCAAAAAAACTAGGCGCTGATTTTGTTGCTACAGGTCATTATTGCAGAAAAGAGGAAATCACATCAGAAGGAAAAACAATTTACAGACTCCTTGCCGGAAGGGATGAAAACAAGGACCAGAGCTATTTCCTTTGCCAGGTCAGTCAGGATCAGCTTGCATTTTCCCTATTCCCGATAGGTAACCTTATCAAACCGGAAGTACGGAAGATTGCTGAACAACAGGGACTTGCAACAGCCAGACGAAAAGATTCCCAGGGGATCTGCTTTATAGGGAAGGTCCATCTGCCGGTTTTCCTTCAGCAGAAACTGGCAGCGAAAAAAGGAAAGATAGTAGAAATTGATGATAAGAGTAACTTCAATTCCTGGTATCCGGGAATCCCTGATGAAAACTTCACAGATGATGATCTTGTTCAGATAACGGAACCTCATCAGCACCAAAAACTTTCAGGGAAAATCATAGGAGATCATAATGGCGCGCATTTCTTCACAATAGGACAGCGAAAAGGCATCAACATAGGAGGATTTAAGGAACCTCTGTTCGTAATCGGCACCGACGTTGAAAACAATATCCTGTACGTCGGTGAAGGTCAGGGGCATCCGGGATTATACAGGAAAGGGTTGTTTATAAGGAGTGATGAAGTACACTGGATCAGGACCGATCTGACCCTGAGTACCGGTAATAGCCGGGAGTATATGGTGAGGATCAGGTATCGTCAACCGCTACAGAAGGCCAGGTTGTTCAAAAGAAAGGAAGGTATTTATATCATTTTCAATAAATTACAACGAGGGATCGCGCCTGGTCAGTTTGCCACGTGGTATGATGGCGACGAAGTCATCGGGTCGGGGGTGATACATAGGTAGGTTGCAGGTTAAAGGCGGCCGGGTTAGCGATGAGCGATGAGCGATGAGCGTTGAGAGTTAAGGCTTCGCTGGCGCGGATTTATAATCCGTGCCCGGGAACTATCCTGGTTTGGGCACCGATTACAAATCGGCGCCAGCGGGACACCCTGCTTCGCTGGCGCGGATTTGTAATCCGTGCTATAACAGTTTTATATA
>CAZKMH010000135.1:0-8617 GCA_964553395.1 uncultured Rikenellaceae bacterium
TTGCTTCAATACAATCGGCCCGCATGCAGGTCTATTTTATTGATAATGACGATTATTTCCAGCGGAAATATGTTATCAGTGATTCATCAGGCAGGGAATTTGAAGATAATGATGAACGGGCCCTGTTCTTTGCCCGTGGAGTAATTGAAACTGTTAAGAAACTCAGATGGGCTCCTGATATTGTTCATTGCCATGGATGGATGTCGGCCCTGGTCCCTGTTTATCTCAGGAGTATCTATAATGATGATCCTCTCTTTCATAATTACAAAATAATCTATTCCGTTTACAATAATGATTTTAAAACTCCGTTTAGATCAACATTCGCCGATAAACTGCGTTTTGACGGAATAGACGGGGAGAATCTCAAGCTGGTAAAAAAACCCGATTATATTAATGTTTCGAAACTTGCAATAAAATACTCTGACGGGATCATTCTCGGGAGTGAAGATATTAATGAAGAATTAACGAAATACCTTAAGACAATAAAATTACCTGTATTGTCTTACAAAGATGAGACACAGTATATAGATGCCTATAATGATTTTTATGACAAAATTCTATCATAGCTCCTTTTGCCTCCAAAGATTATTTTTTAATAATATTCTAAAAGCCCTTTCTCTAATACTTGTTGCAGGGATTAATTTTATCGCAGGTTCATGCGAGGAAGATCCTTCAAAAATAGGCAAAAGAATACTTCCGCCCGGGGATTTTGTCAACATTTTATCGACCGATTCCATTAAAGTGAGATCATTCACAATGTACAGTGATTCAATCGAATCAGATAATCCATCCACCTCATATCTCGGACAATTAACTGATCCCTACTTCGGAACCACCACAGCCGAATTTGTAACACAGATCCGGCTTGGATCAGCCTGGGACACCACATATACCATAATTGATTCGATCAAACTTTACATGGAACTGCTTAACGTCCAGGGAGCGGTTGATAAACCTCAATACCTGACACTTTCCGAGATTTCCGAACAGATCTATGACACTGCAGCCTATTATTCAAGCCAGGATGTACCGCTTACGGGATTCACTGTAACCGACATTGCTCTGCCGGAACTGAAGGCAGATACGATTAATGATATTGTGATTGACATTCCGGTCGGTTTCGGGGTTCATGTAACACGAACCGATTCAATGCTCTTTCACAGCTCCACGAAACCTGATTTCAGGTCATATTTCAAAGGATTGCTGTTTCAGCTGACCTCTCCCGAAGATCCGGTTTTTGCTACATTAAGCATTGATCCTCCGGGTGCAACAGGCACCTATACGAATTTTTTCGTTTTTTTCCTGAGAGATCCGGATGACAACAAAAAGGAGTTTTACTTTATAATCGACGCTATAAGCCGTAACGCAGCCTTCAATCTGTACAAACACGATTTAAGTACTGCAGATCCCGATAAAAGGATTACACATATTAATGATGGTTACGCTGATACAATGTCATATGTTCAGATGATGAATGGAGTATTTACTAAAATAATTGTTCCGGGACTGGAAAACATAAAAAATGATCCTTTGCTGCAGAATATCTCTGTCAATAAAGCCAGGCTGATAATGCCGGTGGTTTATGATAATGATGTTTATAAACCCTCGACAATTCCTGCACAGGTATATCTAAGGTACCTTACAAATACCGGAGAGAGGTTTATTGTTCCGGATTATTCAATCGGACCAGCATTCTACGATGGTACACCTGACACCACAAAAAATGTTTACAATATTAACATTGCCACCTATGTGCAACGTTATCTTGAGGACACTTCAGGCGGCCTGACAACATCATTTGAATTATTCCTTTTGCCGGGATCTTCGAATAATGTTATCCTCAAAGCAAACGACAGCAACACTCCCGTAAGATTCGAATTTACATATACAAGGTTCTGATATATCCGAACCTTATTCCTGAAATCGTGTTCTTTATAGTATAAACAATCTTATTATGTGTGGAATTGTTGGCTATATTGGTTCCAAACCTGCCCGTTCTATAATCCTAAATGGTCTGAAACTCCTTGAATATCGCGGATACGATTCTGCAGGCATGGCTCTTATCAATGGCGACACTAAAATATTCAAGTGCAAAGGCAGGGTAATCGATCTCGAAGAGATGGTAATGAAGTCGGATTTTGACGGGACGGCCGGAATGGGTCACACCAGGTGGGCGACACATGGCGAGCCTAACGAACTTAATGCACATCCGCAGGTTTCATTCAGGGGTAAATTCATTGTGGTTCATAACGGAATAATCGAAAATTATAACCTCCTGAAAAAGCATCTTGAGGGGAGGGGGATCATCTTTTCAAGCCAGACCGATACCGAGGTGCTGGCCAACCTTATGGAGCATCTTTACATTGAAGGCGATCTTACTGCAGAACAGGCAATTACTCTTGCCCTTAACAGGGTTGAGGGGGCATATGGACTGGTGATCATTTGTACAAATGAACCAGATAAACTATTCGCTGCCAAAAAGGGCAGTCCTCTTGTAATCGGAGTGGGGGATGGCGAAAACTTCATTGCCTCTGATGCTACCCCGATTGTTGAGCATACCCAGAGAGTAATTTATCTCAACGATGATGATCTTGCTATTATAAAAAAAGACGAACTCGTACTCAAAACAATAAGAATAGAAAAGATAGAACCTGTCATAAAAGAGATAGATCTTAAAATCGGGGAGATTGACAAGGAAGGATTTCCGCATTTTATGCTGAAAGAAATCTTTGAGCAGCCAAGGGCTATTCACGATACTTTCAGGGGAAGGGTGCTTCCCGACCACTCCGGGGTAATGCTTGGAGGTCTTCATAATGTTCTGGATGCCATGTCACATGCTGAAAGAATTATTATTGTTGGCTGCGGAACCTCGTGGCATGCCGGCCTTATCGGGGAATACTTCTTTGAGGAGTATACGAGGATACCTGTCGAGGTTGAATATGCTTCGGAATTCCGGTACCGGAATCCTATTATTAAAGGGGGTGATATCGTTATTGCAATAAGCCAGAGCGGTGAAACAGCCGACACCCTTGCAGCAGTGAAGATGGCGAAAGCAAGAGGTGCGATGGTGATTGGGATATGCAATGTGGTCGGGAGCAGTATTCCGCGCGAAACAGACGCAGGAGTCTATACACATGCCGGTCCGGAAATCGGCGTTGCTTCAACAAAAGCATTCACAACCCAGGTCACTGTTCTGGCCATGATGGCATTCGAGATAGGCCATCTGAAAGGGATCATCTCAGATTCAAATTACAAAGATCTTATCACCGAACTGGTTTCCGTGCCGGGGAAAATTGAAAAAACTCTCAGGGTGAATGATCAGGCTCTTGAACTTTCAAAAGAATTCCGTAATACACAAAATGCACTTTACCTGGGAAGAGGCTATCTATTCCCTGTGGCGCTTGAAGGGGCGCTGAAGCTGAAGGAGATCTCATATATTCATGCTGAAGGGTATCCGGCTGCAGAAATGAAACATGGCCCTATAGCTCTGATAGATGAAAACATGCCTGTAGTTGTTGTCGCAACAAAAGATGATACTTACGATAAGATTATAAGCAATATCCAGGAGATCAAAGCAAGAAAAGGAAAGGTAATTGCAATCATTACTGAAGGTGACGAAATCATTAAAAAAATGGCCGATTTTGTTCTGGAAGTTCCGGAAACTCTTACAGCTTTTTCAGGCCTTCTTGCCGTTATTCCTCTTCAGTTGCTGTCGTACCATATTGCCGTACTCAGAGGATGCAATGTTGATCAGCCCAGAAACCTGGCCAAATCAGTAACGGTGGAATGATCATTCTTAAATTTATTTTTATATGAGCCCGTCAGTAAAGTACCGTGAACTTACCACTCCTGAAATTAAAACACTGAAAGCCGGCGGTTGCAGGTGTGATGACTGGAAGATGGTTAAAGTCACAGGGGGATTTGATCCTTCTCTGTTCATTAATGTCACTTTTTCAGGTGATGTAAAGGTCGGAGCCTGCGGAAAGACATACACTGATGAATCAGGCGTCACAAGCAGTTGCGGGATATCAAATGCCCATATCCATAATTGTACAATAGGCTCAAACGTGCTGATCACTAATATCGGGGATTATATCGCGAATTACAATATTGAAGATGACGTTGTTATAAGGAATTGCGGAAAGATTCACACCCAGGGGAAATCATCCTTCGGAAACGGAACCGTGGTTGCAGTTCTCAATGAAACCGGAGGTCGTTCAGTCAGGATCTGGGACCGGCTTTCAGCTCACCTGGCATATGTAATTGCACTTTACAGACACAGGGATAAAGCCATCAGAAAGATTGAGGAAATGGTGGATGCTTATTCCGGATCGATAAGCGCAGACAGAGGCACAATAAGCCGGAATTCAAGGGTCCTTAACTGCCGCGACGTCAAAAATGTAAGAATTGGTCCTTTCAGCCTGATTGAAGGTGCAATAAGTCTGAATGAAGGTTCCATAAACAGCAGCCAGGACGATCCGGTATATATCGGTCCCGGAGTTATAATGGAACATTTCATCGTCTGTTCCGGAACGATAGTTACTGAATCAACTCTTATAGACAAATGTTTCATAGGTCAGGGTTGTGTTCTGGGTAAACATTATTCGGCTGAAAACTCCCTTTTCTTTGCCAATTGTGCAGGGTATCACGGGGAAGCCTGTTCAATATTCGCAGGCCCCTATACTGTTACTCATCATAAATCAACACTTCTCATTGCCGGGATCTTTTCGTTTATGAATGCCGGAAGCGGATCGAATCAGAGCAACCACATGTATAAGCTTGGTCCGATCCACCAGGGAATTATGGAAAGGGGCTCAAAAACGACAAGCGATTCTTACCTGCTGTGGCCGGCACGCATTGGCCCTTTCACTCTTGTAATGGGAAGGCATTATAAAAATATGGATACCTCCTCACTGCCATTCTCATATCTGATAGAAAGCAATGATGAAAGCATTCTTGTTCCGGGAATCAACCTCAGGAGTGTAGGGACAATAAGGGATGCACAGAAGTGGCCTGTACGTGACAGAAGAAAAGATCCGGAGATAATTGATCAGGTTAATTTCAATCTCCTGAGCCCTTATACAATACGTAAAATGTTTGAGGGGAGAGATCTTTTGCGGAAGATCAAATCGGTTGCCGGAGCGGTTTCAGCATCCTATACCTATAATAACATGCTGATAAAAGGCCCTTCCCTGGACAGAGGGATAGAACTGTATCAGACAGGCATAAATAAATTTCTTGGCAATTCATTGATAAAAAGGCTTGAGAACCTGCAGTTCAGATCGAACGATGATCTGCGTAAGAGGCTCGCTCCCGACAAATCGCCGGGTAATGGTGAATGGGTCGACCTGGCGGGACTGATTGCTCCTCAGGTGGTAATTGATAAGCTTCTTGACGATATTGAATCAGGAAAAATATCTTCGCTTGCCCGTATTGAAGAAGAGTTCAGGAAAATGCACAAGTCATACTATGAATGGGAATGGACATGGGCTTGTGAGAGGATTGAAAAAGAGGTAGGGAAACCGGTCAGTCAATTCACGCTCAGTGATGTGGTAGGCATGGTGCAGAAGTGGAAAAGCAGCGTAATAAATCTGGATAAACTTCTTTACGAGGATGCCAGGAAAGAATTCAATCTTTCATCAATGACCGGCTTCGGGATAGACGGCGGTGATGAGATCAAGAAACGCGATTTTGAACAGGTAAGGGGCGAATTTGAATCAAACAGCGTTGTTTCAGCAATACACGACCATATTAAACAGAAAACCGCCCTGGGAGATGAGCTGATCGAACGTGTAAGTCATATCAGGTGAGCTCAGTTATCTTCCTGAGTACATTGAGTCATAATATTTTTCATAATCACCGGAGATAACATTCTCCAGCCATCGGGTATTTGAAAGATACCAGTCTACAGTCTTTTCAAGACCTGCTTCAAAATCCGGAATTGGTTCCCAGCCCAGCTCTTTCCGGAGTTTGGATGAATCAATTGCGTACCTCAGATCATGACCGGGACGGTCTTTAACGAAAGTAATGAGTTTTTCTGATGTACCAGCCGGCCGGCTAAGCTTCCTGTCCATGATCCTGCAGAGGAGCTTGATAAGGTCAAGATTTTTCCACTCGTTATTGCCGCCGATATTATATGTTTCGCCAGGGTTACCGCAATGAAAGATAAGATCTATGGCTGATGCATGATCCTCTACATAAAGCCAGTCACGTATATTTTCACCCTTTCCGTAAACAGGAACAGGTTTGGTGTTTTTAATGTTATTTATTGCCAGAGGTATTAATTTTTCGGGGAACTGGTTTGGCCCGTAATTATTTGAACAATTGGAGATTATTGCAGGCAACCCAAATGTGTGGTTATATGCCCTCACCAGATGGTCGGAGCTGGCTTTTGAAGCAGAATAGGGGCTCTTAGGATCATAGGCACTCTTTTCGGTGAACATGCCTTCTTTACCAAGCGATCCGTAAACTTCATCGGTGGAAATATGATAAAACAGTTTCCCTTTAAAATCCCCCTGCCAGATGTTGAGTGCCGAATTAAGCAAATTAACTGTTCCCACGATATTGGTGTAAACAAATTCATCAGGGCTGGTAATTGATCTGTCAACATGCGACTCTGCAGCAAGGTGGATCACTCCGTCAAAACTGTACTTACTGAACAGATCCATGACTGACTTCTTGTCTACGATGTCGATCTTTACAAAAGCATAATTCCTGCTCGGTTCTATATCTTTCAGATTCTCGAGATTGCCGGCGTAGGTAAGCTTGTCGGCATTCACCACAAGGTAATCAGGATGGTTTATGACAAACCTCCTTACAACATGAGAGCCTATAAAACCTGCACCTCCGGTTATGAGAACTGCCTTATTGATATTCATCGGATTCAGTTTTGTTTCCTTATTTTTTTTTCCCATTCCCAGGCTGTTCTGACGGCTTCATCAAGTGAGCTCAGTGTTTTCCAGCCCAATTCCCTGTTGGCCAGGGAAGGATCTGCCCAGATCTTCTCAATATCTCCGGGCCTTCTGCCGGTTATTGTATATTTTAGTTTTACTCCTGTAGCACGCTCGAAAGCACTTATGATCTCCAGAACCGACACTCCTTTTCCTGTCCCCAGATTAAAAACTTCATACCGCTTTTTATTCTTCTGTTCAATAAGACGTTTAACTGCAATCACATGTGCTTTTGCAAGGTCAACTACGTGGAGGTAATCTCTTATACATGATCCGTCGGGAGTATCATAGTCATTTCCGAACACCTTCAGCTCATTCCTTAAACCATAGGCTGTCTGAGTAATAAAAGGAACAAGATTCTCCGGGACACCACGCGGAAGTTCACCGATAATTGCAGAGGGATGAGCTCCGATGGGATTAAAATATCTAAGTGATATCGCTCTGATATTCTCGTTTGCAGAAACGGTGTCCCTGATTATTTCTTCGCCTATCTGCTTGGTATTACCGTAGGGAGATATGGCCGGCTGGATCGGTGCATCCTCGGTCACCGGTAATTTTTCCGGTTGTCCGTAAACAGTACAGGATGAAGAAAAAACCATACCGGGAATGCCGAATGTCTTCATTGCCTCGAGGAGGTTAATCAGTGATACCAGATTATTCCTGTAATATTCAAGGGGTTTATTGACAGACTCGCCTACAGCCTTATATGCTGCAAAATGTATTATTGCTGCAATATCGTTGTACTTCTTCAGGCAGGTGTTTAGTTTTTCATGGTCACAGAGATCCAGCACTTCCAGCCCCGGAGTAATACCTGTTATTTTACCTATACGACCGGCCACTTCAGCTTCTGAATTATACAGGTTATCTATCAGCAAAACCTCAAAACCTTCCTCAATAAGTTCTACTGTTGTATGTGAGCCGATATAACCGGTACCGCCTGTTACAATTATTTTCCTTTTCATTATGTTTCTTCTTACCTGTTTGTCCGATTATCAGGCATATTAGTATATTTTCAGAGGGTTTTTAAAAAGGGATGGTAATTACCCTGCAAACCGATAGGTTTTGCATTTCTTATTGTGTAAGCGGTTACAACTGATTGTCGTGCATCATCCAGCCCGAATCCGTGGCCATCAATTATATCCCTGTAGGTTGCCGTGTGCAGATCAGTAAATCCCTCACTGAATTCGACTTCTTCACCTTCGATGGTTATGGATCTGAAAGTCCTTTGTTTCTTTTCCCTGACTTCCCTCGGAATATCATTGTAATCAAGGCTCAGAAACCATCTTACTCTCGCATTTTTAAGCTCGAGGTAACCTCCGGCTTTGGTTGGTTCGGAAAGATTGACAACGTTATTCTTAACTTCTCCGAAAATCCAGCCCAGCATATCGAAAAAATGAATTCCTATATTGGTTGCAATGCCCCCCGATTTCTGGATATCTCCTTTCCATGAGATATTGTACCAGTTTCCGCGGCTTGTAACGTAAGTCAGATCAACATCATACACCTTTTCTTTAGGGCCGTTCCTTATCTTTTCCCTGAGCTCTGCAATTTTAGGATGAAGGCGTAACTGCAGGACTGAAAATATTTTCTGGCCGGTCTCTTTTTCAATTTCCTGAAGGGCATCAATATTCCAGGGATTCAGAACAATCGGTTTTTCGCAGATTGCA
>CAZKMH010000136.1:0-7326 GCA_964553395.1 uncultured Rikenellaceae bacterium
GGGGTGCGGGGCCGGACTTCTCTGCGAGCGGCGGTAGTGAGGAGATTTTTTCGTTCAGATCCCTGATGGCATCCTGAAAATTAAAGGTATATGTGGTGCTGTCCCGCAGATCATCTTCGTACTCAATAATCACATTTTTATTCTTCATGGAAACCACAGGTTTTATTTTCATCGGCGGAGATACCATAAACTTCTCATTTATCTTATCAAGCACGACGAATTCGTTGAAAGTTATTACGATCTTCTTCCCCCTGAAATTCTTCGAACTGTTGAGAGGAACGCTCTTTACTATCAGTGGCTGTACTTTGTCTTTCGGACCGCCCGACGGAGAACCGATCTTTGCACAACCCGCTATCAGAATATACAGATAAATTACAGGAAAAATGTGCTTAAAGATGCTACGGTTCATCATTTCAACCCGGTTACATGAATTGCAAACTTACATCATTTTAATGAAAATCCCGCGATGGTTACGGGAAGATCCCCCTCTGGGTGAAAAGGGAAAGGGGGTATTCCTATTAAAAAATATGGCATTTTAATTTGAATGGTTATTCCATTTTAAATTTGTTCACCAATTTTATTTTTACCTTTACCGATCATAATAACCGGGTGACTATGCATTTACTTGTTATTCCATGGGATGTCAATCCAGAAATATTCCGGGTTGGATCATTTGCCGTAAGATGGTACGGACTTCTGTTCGCCTCTGCATTTCTATTCGGATACATAATCATGGGCAGGATCTTTAAAAATGAAGGTCTCAGCGAGGGTTCGCTTGACAGAATTACAATTTATATGGCTATCGGTGTGGTTGCAGGAGCAAGGCTGGGACATTGCTTCTTTTATGAACCCGGTTACTACCTTTCGCACCCCGCTGAAATACTGATGATCTGGAAAGGCGGACTGGCCAGTCATGGTGCTGCCATCGGGATTTTACTTGCAATCTGGGTATTTGTAAGGAAGGAGAAAAAAGATTATACCTGGGCGATTGACCGTATTGCAATTGTTGTTGCTCTTTCCGGGTTTTTCATAAGGATGGGAAATCTGATGAATTCCGAGATTTATGGTGTTGAAACAACAGTACCCTGGGGTTTTGTCTTTTTACGGAATGGTGAAACCGCACCGAAACATCCGACACAGATATATGAGGCGCTCGCATACCTTGGTATTTTTGTTTTACTTTTCTGGCTCTACTGGAGAAAGAGAGGAGAACATATACAGGGAACACTCATCAGCCTGGCAATGATCCTGATTTTTGTTGCCCGTTTCTTTATAGAATTCCTGAAAGAACCACAGGTCGATTTTGAAAATAATATGACACTGAATATGGGTCAGCTGCTTAGCATCCCGTTTATTATAATAGGATGCGTGTGGCTCGATATCAGCCTCAAAAACAAAAACAGGGCAGTGATCAAACGGGAGTCTACCTCAAGAGGATCCCATTAAAAAGTACATCAAGGGTCGCATTCAGACGCTCTTCAATATTTACCTCCTTTTTCTTCCAGAAAAGAGGAACTTCAAATCCTTTCAACGTTGTCTGAACGGCAAGTGCGGTGTATTCACTGTTTTTTACGTTGAAGACTTTTTTTCTTGCCCCGTGATAAAGGAGCAGCCTCAGTATTGCAAGCTCTTCACGGTCGTATCTTGAACGGACATTCTCAATAAATTCGAAATGATCCAGGTTTTTGTCAAAGATAGCATTGTAGTAATTTGATAGTTTTTCGAACGATTTCATCCTGACAAAAACATAATTCCTGAGCTTTTCTACAGGTGATTCTACCGACTTGATCGCTGTAGTAAGCTCATTTCTAAGAACATTTGCTTCAAATAAAACTACTGCTTCAAATATCTCCTCCTTGCCGGAGAAATAATAATAGATGGAACTTTTCCCCATTTTCAGAGCTGTGGCAATTTCTTCCATCGTCGTTTTTTTAAATCCGTAGTGGCTGAATATCTCTCCGGCAGTAATTATAACCTTCTTTCTAAATTCCTCTTTGTTAATCATGTATATATTTTTTGAAGGTAATAAGGGAACAATTAACAAAGTTAGAATATAAATATTTCCCTTCAAAATTTTCGAACAATCTGGTCGACAAATCGAAAATTATAATTTTGATATTTTTCTGATTTATTCAACTCATTTTCTTCTGAGTGAAATACCTGTATATTTCATAAATTTGATCCGGTTAACAATGCGATTATCCGGAAAATAATAATGCTGGTTGAGGGTAAATATTACAGGAGCATCTGGCTGGATGAATCTGATCCCGCGATTGTAAGGGTGATTAATCAGAACAGGTTGCCATTCTTCTTTGAAATAAAGGAATTGTGCACTGTTGACGATATATACAGTGCGATAAAGGATATGACAGTAAGAGGTGCTCCGCTTATCGGTGCTGCTGCTGCATTTGGAATTTACCTTGCCACACTTGAGATCATTGCGACCACGAATTCCCGCCTGCATCTCGAAAATGCTGCCAGGTATCTTACCTCATGCCGTCCGACTGCCGTTAATCTTTCAAGGGCGGTGAATTTCGTAATGGATAAGTTGAAAAATGATAATCCCGGTAATTCAATTTCTGATACAGCCAGGATTGCCGCCCTTGAGTTCTGTGAGAATGAAATGGAGAACTGCAGGCAGATAGGTATTCATGGTTTACCTCTGATTGAGGAGATAAGCAAAAAGAAGGGAGGCGATCCCGTAAATATCCTCACACACTGCAATGCCGGCTGGCTGGCCTGTATAGATTATGGGACTGCTACTTCACCAATTTACCAGGCACATGATGCGGGCATACCGGTGCATGTGTGGGTTGATGAGACAAGACCAAGGAACCAGGGAGCCAGGCTGACGACGTGGGAACTGGGTAAAGCAGGTATTCCTCATACGCTGATTACCGATAATACAGGCGGACATCTTATGCAGCATGGAATGGTTGATATAGTTATAGTGGGCAGTGACCGCACGACCCTGAGGGGAGATGTGGCAAATAAGATCGGAACCTACCTGAAGGCGCTGGCTGCATCCGACAACGCTATTCCGTTCTATTCAGCATTCCCCTCATCCACTTTTGACTTTAGTATAAAGGATGGATTATCCGGAATTCCGGTGGAAGAACGTGAACCTCAGGAAGTGTCGGTTGTTGAAGGGTTGTCGGGAAATAAAACAGAATATGTAAGAATTTGTCCCGATGATACCAGGTGTGCCAATTATGCGTTTGATGTTACACCGGCAAAATTCATTACCGGGCTGATAACTGAAAAAGGGATCTGCAAACCCTCAGAAAAAGATATTAAGAAGATGTTTTCTGATAAATTCATATAAAATGGAAGGTGTCGTAAAATTCAATTGTCACTGGACCCAGTCAGGACCGGTTATTTCTGATGAACAATATGAGATAATAAATTACTGGCGGGAGATTCTTTACAACATGGATCTTATAGGAGCTTATGAAAATGGTGTCGGATTCGGGAACCTGAGCATGAGAATACGGGGGGGTAACCAGTTTATTATTACCGGATCAGCAACAGGTGAGATCCCCGAGCTGGAACCCGGGCACTATGTGAAAGTAAATTCATTTAATATTGACGACAATGCGGTGCAATGCACGGGACCGTTAAAAGCCTCATCGGAGTCGCTGACGCATGCAGCCATATACCTGGCCGATCCGGGAGTGAATGCCATCGTTCATGTTCACAGTATAGAACTCTGGAATGAGATAATTTATAAAATCCCGACAACCAATCCTTCAATGGATTACGGAACTACAGGGCTCGCCAAGGATATATTCCGGCTCTTCAGCGATTCGGATGTATTCGAAAAGAGGATAATAGTAATGGCGGGTGACAGGGCAGGGATACTCACATTCGGTCACGATATGGATGAAGCGGTAAATGTTCTCATGCAATATCTCAAAAAGAAATAACTCCACAGAAAAAATTCTGAAACTGAAACCGGTTGTTCAAATTCCATCCATCCCTGATTGTACCGGAAGGATGGATTTTTTTCAGATTATGTCAGAATATAACTATTTCTGATTGTGATAGATCATAACTTAAGATTGTGATAGATCATAAATGAATTTAAATTGAACAGAACAATTTTATAAGAAAAACGTCTATAAATATGTGTCTGACGCAGGATTGTCAGTAAAATATTATATTAACTAGTCAAAATACCCTGATATTGGTCGCTACAATGTCATTGAAAGCTATCATTCCGCCTGAAGAGGACGTCCGGAATCTGGAACTTGCAGACTTAATAAATGTTGCCGACATTCAGGTAATGATGGACAATTTCTACAGGTTCGCCCACATCCCTATGGCAATCATTGATCTTCATGGAAGAGTTCTGGTAGGTGTCGGATGGCAGGAGATATGTACGAAATTTCACAGGATTCATCCCGAATCTTTCAGAAATTGCCTGGAAAGTGATTTGAAGCTAACCGCAGAGATCCCCAAAGGAGAATTTAAACTATATAAATGTAAGAATGGAATGTGGGATATGGCAACGCCTATTTTTATTGGCGACCAGCGAATCGGGAATCTGTTCATCGGACAATTTTTCTTTAACGGGGAATCGGTTAAATACGACTATTTCAGATCGCAGGCTGAGAAATATGGCTTTGATAAGGAAGAATATATTGAAGCACTCAGGAAAGTTCCGTTTCTGAATGCAGAGGATATTGATTATGCCAAATCCTTCTTCCTTAAGCTTACTGATTCACTTTCACAACTGAGTTACAGTAATATTAAGCTTGCCAGGGCTGTTGAAGAAACCAAAAAACTGACTGATTCTCTCAGGCGAAGTGAAGAGCGGTTTTTCACCACCCTTACAAGTATCGGAGATGCTGTCATTGCAACAGATCTCAATGGTTCAATCACGTTCATAAATCCTGTTGCCAAAGAAATAATCGGCCTGAATTCCACTCAGGTTCTTTCAAAACCCATAACTGAAATATTCATTCTCATCGATGAACAAACCCGGGAAATCGTTGGTGATCCATTCAAAAGAGTTCTTGAAAACGGAATGAATATTGGATTAGATAAGAATGTAATTCTGAAAAAGAAAGATGGAACTGAAATTCTGATAGATAACAGCGCTGCCCCGATCAGGGATAAAGATGGGCAGATTTTTGGTATGGTACTTGTTTTCCGGGACGTTACGGAACGTATAATGGCCGAAAAAATGCTGGAGGAAAACAAAGCGAGGCTTGAACGGTCACAAATAATTGCACAACTTGGCAGCTGGGAACTGGATCTTAAAAACAATATACTAACATGGTCAGATGAGGTTTATCGTATTTTCGGGTTGACGCCCGGTGAATTCAAACCATCCTATAAAGCCTTCCTTGAAGCAATCCATCCCGATGACAGAGCTGCTGTTGACAAGGCATATTCACAATCGTTGAAGAAGAAGAATAATAATTATGAAATTGAACACCGTATAATTAAGAAAAGCGGTGAAATTCGTTTCGTTCATGAAAAATGTGAGCATTTCAGGAATGATTCCGGAAAGATTATCAGATCCATAGGGATGGTTCACGATATCACCGACCGTAAGAAGGCAGAAAAAGATTTAAAGGAATCAAAGGAAAAGCTGAACATCGCTCTTGAAATTGGTGAGATCGGTGTGTGGGAGTGGAATTTACTGACTGACGAAATGGTTATTGATGAACGGATGGAAAAAATTCTGGGACTTGAACCCGCAACATTTAAAGGTACATATAATGATTTTGAAAATCTTCTGAACGATGAGGATATTCCGCATTTTAAAAATACAATTACAAAAGCACTGAACGAATTTCAACCCTTTGAGACCATTTTCCGGATCAGAACAAAAACCAATGAGAGTAAATATATTAATGTCAAAGCAATAGTTGAAGATGATGAAACAGGAAGTCATCTGAAAATGACCGGAGTTTGTTATGACATAACTGAAATGAAAAGCGGTGCTGAAAATGTTCTGTTTAAATTAAATGAAGAATTATTACGTTCAAACAGAGCGCTTGAACATTTTGCATATGTTGCATCACATGACCTCCAGGAGCCCCTCCGTATGGTTTCCAGTTTTACCCAGCTGCTCTCTATGAAATATAAGGATAAACTGGATGACAATGCCCGTGAATACATACAATTTGCTGTGGAGGGAACCGAGAGAATGTATGCAATGATAAACGATCTTCTTGCTTATTCACGGATCCAGACCCGGGTAAACGAATTTAAGGAAGTTGATATGAATCATGTAATGGAATATGTAAAGAAAATCCTGTCAATTCAGATTCAACAGAGTAAAGCATCAGTTACATATAGTAATTTACCAAAGATTTTTGCAGATGAAAACCAGATAATACAGCTTATGCAAAATCTGGTCTCCAATGCCATAAAATTCAGTAACAACACTCCTGAAGTCCATATATCTTTCAAATCCGATACTGATAATAACACCTTCTCAGTTGCTGACAATGGAATAGGTATTGAACCACAGTATTTTGAAAATATTTTCAAAATATTCCAGAGGCTGATGCCTAAGGAAGAGTATGCCGGAACCGGAATCGGACTGGCTATATGCAAAGTAATTGTCGAACGTCACGGAGGGAAGATCTGGGTAGAATCTGAACCTGATAAAGGTTCGACGTTCTATTTTACAACACCTAAAAATGGCAGCATCTGAAATATTAAACTCACTTCTGAGTAAGAGTTTCCGGAGTTGTTCTCATTATTGACTGCCTGTCCGGGTTCCTTAATATTAAAGGAGCAGGGGGTTTTATACCATATTAACCGATCTGCAGTCAGGCAAATTCATTTCATGCATTTCCTCCATTCATTTTTCAAAATAATCAAATAAATATCCATTTAATTGTCACCCCCCCCTAATTATAAGGGGTGTTTGTCATTATTTACATTAATTTAATCAAAATACTATATATTTTTAGGGGGTAATATTAATATTAATCATCATTTATTTGGATATACTCCAATTTTGTGTTAGGTTTGAAGTTAAAATTATTTGATCATTATTTTAAACTAATTACCGGAGAACAGAGATTGTTAAAGAAAAGAAATTTGTTACTGTTAATACCCTTCGTGACGTTGAATATTATAAACCCTTGGCGTTAGTAATTGAGAAAATAGCTTGTAGTGACATTGAACTTCTACCAATCATCGAAGAAGTTATTGAGCCTAAACCGGCATCCATACGCATACCATTTACATACACTGCATTGGCATCCACACCACGGATTTTAATCCCCACGGCCTCTCCTCCTTCTCTGCTGATTGAAACTCCCGGAAGACGGGCCAGAGCTTCTGCAGCATTGGCATCAG
>CAZKMH010000136.1:7336-8605 GCA_964553395.1 uncultured Rikenellaceae bacterium
TTATTACCAGCACTGCTTCATATGCGTCCGACGGAATCCCTGTTGATTCCGGTGCGACAGCATGGATGCTCACATCAACAGCCCTTGTCCTTTTAATGATCCCCGGGCTGGCAATGTTCTATGGAGGACTTGTAAGGACAAAAAATGTACTTGGAACAATAATGCATTGTTACGTTGCAATGGGTATTATTAGTGTTCTGTGGGTTATTGTAGGGTACAGCATGTGTTTTGGGAAAAATGTCCTCGGAGGAATCTTCGGATGGGATAGCAACTATTTCTTCCTCTACGGCATTGATAATAACATTATGGATGCCGGGATTCCGGAGTATGTTTTCTCAATGTTCCAGGGGAAATTTGCTATAATTACCCCGGCGCTTATTGCGGGTGCATTTGCGGAAAGAGTATCTTTTAAGACATATTGTATTTTTATTGCCCTCTGGAGTATTTTTGTTTACAATCCGTTATGTCATTGGGTATGGGCATCCGACGGATTTCTTTACAATCTTGGAGCCCGGGGTGCAATAGACTTTGCAGGAGGTACAGTTGTCCATATCTCTGCGGGTGTAAGCGGACTTGTTGCTGTCCTGTTTCTTGGTCCGCGTCGCGGGTATCCATACCAGGTGATCAGACCAAATAATATGGTAATAACCATGCTTGGTGCAGGCCTCCTCTGGGTAGGATGGTTTGGCTTTAATGCCGGAAGCAGTGTAGCCAGCGGGTTAAGTACGGCACAGGCACTTACGGCAACACAGGTTGCAGCAGCAACAGGAGCTCTTACATGGATAATTATTGAAAGTACTCACCATGGAAAAGCTACTGCCCTTGGATTCGCCAGCGGGATACTTGCAGGACTTGTAGCCGTTACTCCGGCGGCAGGAGTAGTAAAACCTTATGGTGCAATGATTGTGGCAATGCTGGCATCATTTATCTGCTATATGGCAATCCAGGCAAAAAACAGGCTCGGCTACGACGATAGTCTTGATGCATTCGGGATTCACGGAGTAGGGGGTATGATTGGTGCAATATCCCTTACATTCTTCATAAGAAAATCCTGGATGGTGGAAGCTGCTGCAGTCTCAGGCGGAACCTGGACTATATGGAATCAACTTGGAGTTCAGGTGCTGGCTGTCCTTATCGCGATTGCTTTTGCCGGAGGAATGACATTTCTTATAATTTATCTTCTGAGTAAGGTGGTTAAACTCAAATCAAAAGAAGCTGATGAAATGGCTGGCCTTGACAGATCTTATCATGGAGAAAGAGGGTACGGAT
>CAZKMH010000137.1:0-8595 GCA_964553395.1 uncultured Rikenellaceae bacterium
GGAAGAGCAAGGTATCACCTTGCCGGATCTTCTAATAATTT
Source organism: uncultured Rikenellaceae bacterium (assembly GCA_964553395.1). Classification (GTDB taxonomy): domain Bacteria; phylum Bacteroidota; class Bacteroidia; order Bacteroidales; family VadinHA17; genus LD21. Next base: position 42 of record CAZKMH010000137.1, read on the forward strand.
TTCACTGATCGTCAGGACTGATATGCTGTATCAGAGGTTTAGAAAATAACCTTTTGAATTCAGGATTGGAAACAGTAATTTTATGGTCATAACCCCCCATCCCCCCTGAGGGCCAATTCTCAGGATAACAAAGAAATTTCTTTTAACCTGGGATTTAAGCCCCCTTTAGGGGGTTTGGGGGTCGGATACCCCTGGTATTTAGGCCCCCAGGGGGCAAGCCGCGAAGCGGCTGGGGGTTTCCTGTTCCGACAGGAGGATGGTGGTTGAACCAGTGCAGGAAGTCAAAACGGTGGGTTAAACTCAGGTTATGGAAAAAAAACTTATAATCGCTATCGACGGCTATTCATCCTGTGGTAAGAGCTCTTTTGCAAAAGCAATCGCAGCCATGTTGAACTATATTTATATCGACAGCGGTGCAATGTACAGGGCAGTTACTCTTTATAGTATGAGGAGAGGACTTATTGAAAACGGATTCCCGGACCTGAAGAGGATCACGTCCGAGCTGAAAGATTTGGATATTGAATTTGTTTACAATCCCGACAAAGGTGAATATGAGACTTTCCTGAATTCAGAGAATATCGAGAAGGAGATCCGGAGTATTGAGGTTTCCGCTCATGTGAGTAACATAAGCAAGATCCCGGAAGTACGTTACAGGATGGTGGAACTGCAAAGGCAGATCGGAGTATTAAAGGGAGTGGTGATGGACGGGAGGGATATCGGAACAGTGGTGTTTCCCGGTGCCGACCTTAAAATATTCATGACAGCATCAGTTGACATAAGGGCAAAAAGAAGGTATGACGAACTGATAAGCAAGGGATTGAAAGTGAATTTTGATGAGGTAAGGAAAAATATAATTGCCAGGGATTTAACTGATGAGAACAGGGACATCAGCCCGTTATTGAGAGCAGCGGATGCTATATTACTGGATAACAGCAGGATGACCATCGAGGAACAGATGGTTTGGGTGCAAACATTGATTGAGGAAAAACTGAATGATTGCTGAAATTGATAAAAAATCAGGTTTCTGTTTCGGTGTCAGGAACGCAGTGGAGATCGCTGAAAAAGCCCTTCAGAGAGGAGACAAGGTTTATTCACTTGGTCCCATTGTGCACAATGACAGAGAGGTTGAACGCCTTGCTGACCTTGGACTCGCGTCTGTAAATCATGAAGAATTCAATAAGCTCAGGGACTGCAAAGTGCTGATCCGGGCACATGGTGAACCTCCCGAAACATACCTTACGGCTGAGAAAAATAACATTACCATAATTGAAGCAACATGCCCGATCGTTAAGAAACTCCAGTCAAAGATCAAAGATACATGGCTGAAATACAGGGAAATGGACGGACAGATCGTCTTGTTCGGAAAGCCGGGTCATGCGGAGGTGGTCGGATTGCTCGGACAAATAAATAATGAAGGAATACTGGTTTCCGGCCCGGACGACCTGGACAAAATAAATGTCACTAAACCGGTTATGCTCTTTGCACAAACAACCATGAGTGTGAGAGATTACCGCAGTTTCGCTGACCTTCTCCGCCTGGAAATGATAAAGAAAGGTATCCCTGATCCGGAAAAACTGCTTATAATACACAATACTATCTGTGGACAGGTTTCCAACAGGGAACCTCATCTCAGGGAGTTTGCAAAGAAACATGATGTCATAATTTTTGTCAGCGGCCGGGAGAGTTCCAACGGCAAACAGCTATATTCAGTCTGTAAGAGTGTCAATCCGGAAACCTATTTTGTTTCTTCACCTGCCGAGATAAAAAGATCATGGTTCGACGGGAAGATTTCAGCCGGGATCTGCGGAGCCACATCAACTCCCAAATGGCTGATTGAAAAGATCCACAACCTGGTCTCGGAATTCTGAATCAGAAAATGATGAGATAACGGGGCTGAATCTATCGACAATTATTAGAACATTTAGGATAAAAGAAATGCAAAAATCAAAAGTATATTTTACCAATCTGAGGACCAGGCCTCCACAGAACCTTCTGAAAAAACTTGAAAATCTGGTGATTAAAGCCGGCATTGAATCAATTGATTTCAGGAAAAAGTTTGTTGCCATTAAAATCCATTTCGGGGAACCAGGCAACCTGGCTTACCTGAGGCCAAATTATGCTGCCACGGTAGTTAAACTCCTGAAATCGAAAGAAGCATTTCCCTTTCTGACCGACACCAATACTCTCTATTTCGGAAGAAGGTCCAATGCACCTTCTCATCTCGAAGCAGCATTTGAGAACGGTTATAATCCTCTTGTAACGGATTGTCCCGTTATAATTGCCGATGGTCTGAAAGGCACAGATTTCCGCGAGATTGAGGTAAATCTGGAATTAACAGGTTCGGCCAAAATCGGAGCTGCAATTGCGGATGCCGACATAATAATTACGATGAACCATTTTAAAGGACATGAACTGACAGGTTTCGGAGGCACTGTTAAAAACCTTGGCATGGGCTGTGCGTCCGTAGGCGGAAAATTATTTCTTCATTCCGGGTCATCGCCCAGGATATATGAAAAAAACTGTACAGGCTGCAGAGTCTGTGAAAAATATTGTGCCCACGGTGCTATAAAGGTAGGAAAGGACAAAATTGCACATATAAATTATGAGATCTGTACCGGCTGCGGACAATGTGTGGCTGTTTGCCAGTACGATGCCTCACGGGTTTCATGGCAAAGCACTGCAGAAGCCGCCTGTAAAAGGATCTCCGAATATGCATTTGCAGCAATAAAAGACAAACCATCATTTCACATAAGCTTCATAATGAATGTATCGCCCGATTGCGACTGCTGGGATTCAAATGATTACCCGCTGGTTCCCGATATCGGGATGGCAGCATCGTTTGACCCGGTCGCACTCGACCAGGCGTGTGTCGATATGGTTCTGGCTGCTCCCGCTCTTCCCGGCAGTAAGATCCGTGAGAGCCACAAGCAAAACGAACTGAAGGACGAGGATAAATTCAGGCTCGCACATCCCGATACATACTGGCAGGCTGGCATTGAACATGCCGAAAAGATCGGACTGGGCACAACCGGTTATGAACTGATTACCGTCTGATTTGTTCTAGATTTGTTCACCATTCTCAAATAATCAGGTGGACGCTGATTTTTCTGTATGAACGCGAAAGTAAAAGTCGCCACTCTTTCAGTTGCATCAAATACACTCCTGATAATATTAAAGGTGGTAGTCGGAGTCTTAAGCGGATCGGTTAGCATCATTTCCGAAGCAATACACTCTGCCATGGATCTCTTTGCCTCATTTGTAGCCTATTTTTCGGTTAAGTTTTCGGATATTCCCGCCGACCCGAAACATCCTTACGGACACGGTAAATACGAAAACATCTCAGGTGTTGTCGAAGCAATCCTGATACTTGTGGCTGCTGCATGGATCATTGTAGAAGCTATCAAAAAGCTTGCAGGCGAACCATTCGAACTTGAAATGATCTGGATCGGTGCAGCAGTGATGATCATATCAGCTATTGTCAACTCTGTTGTATCTCACCGCCTTTACAAAGTTGCACGCAATACAAAATCGATAGCCCTTGAAGCTGATGCACTGCACCTCAAGGCTGATGTCTATACCTCACTCGGAGTTGGCGCCGGCCTGGTGTTAATTAAACTTACAGGCATAAAATGGCTGGATCCGGTTGTAGCAATAATTGTTGCATTTCTTATAATTCACGAATCGTTTGAGCTTCTGAAAAAAGCATTCTCGCCTCTCATCGATTCGGCCTGGAGCGTTGATGAGATCAAAGCACTTGAGAAAAAACTGTCCGGGATGAAAGTGAAATACCATGCCCTTAAAACACGTGCCGCGGGGAACTACAGATTCATCGACATCCATGTGGAAATACCTGAAAATGTTTCAGTTGGAGATGCCCACAGGTACTGCAACATGATCGAGGAAAAATTATCAAAAAGCTATGAGAACCTTACCGTGAACATTCATGTTGAACCAGGCAACGAATGTTATTAGATCAAAAAAACCAGGTTCCTTATTCCGGCATAAAAGCATTACCTTGATAACCGTGAACAATATAAATCATTCATAATTGATGAGATTCTTAGTATCTTTATTAGTTCGTACCTGTATTCAACCAAAAATTTAATATACTTATATAATATGTCACTAACGGAAAAAATTGCCGGCGATCTGATCGCTGCGATGAAAGGCAAAGACAAATTAGCCCTTGAAGCATTACGGGCTGCAAAAACCGCATTTCTCCTTGCCAAAAGCGAAAAAGGAAGCGATTCCACACTTACATCCGAGGAAGAACTTAAGGTTATCCAGAGACTCGTAAAGCAAAGAAGGGAATCTGCAGCGATCTATAAAGAGAATAACAGGCAGGATCTGTCAGAGAAAGAAATTGCAGAAGCCGAAACACTCGAAAAGTACCTTCCGGCAAAGGTCAGCGATGCGGAGTTAACCGGTATAATAAAAGGGATCATCGAACGGGTTGGAGCCAAATCGCCTGCCGATATGGGGAAAGTGATGGGAGCTGCAATGAAAGAGCTGGCCGGTAAAGCCGACGGGAAGGAAATATCAGAAAAAGTCAGACAACTTCTAAGTGTTTGATCGTTACCTTGAACGGATCTCCCTTCTCATGAACGAAACATACGACAGCACGAAACACAGTACTGTTGCAGCAATTAACCCTGTGATCTGCGGCCATACCAGTAACACGCTCTGACTCAATGGAAGCGGACCGGGAATTGCACCGACGACCTGTTCCATTGTCAGCGGACCCAGACTGCGTACAGATGGCATCAGGAGAACTGTTGTGGCATCGCTGTAGAGTTCGCTGGGTAATATCCTCATAAGTGTTAATATTAATTCCTGGTACCGGAAGACCTGGTTTGTTGAAGCCATTACTGAAGGCTGGATGGCTTTGGCGATCAGGCTGACTATTATATTATAAAATGCTGTAAAGAATAACCAGACAGCAATGCACGACAATGCTGAAGTTGCCGGCTGACGGAATGTTACCGAAAAGAAGATCGCCAGATTAAGCCAGAATGCCACATATAGTATGCTCAGCAGGATAAAGAAAACCATACGAAGGAACTCTTCGGGTGTCGGAGGGATACCGATTATGATCATCCCGAGCCCCATTACAAGGAATCCGAGTGCAAAAAGCAGGACGCTGATGACTGTAAGGGATGCAACAAATTTGGCATTGATCAGATAATCGCGGTGAACCGGCTGTGAAAGTATACGGCTGAGTGTTCCCTTGTTCTGTTCGGAATTTACAGTATCGAATCCAAGGCTGATACCAAGCAATGGTCCGAGAAAGCTTACAAAGACAAAAAATGAGGGAAGTGTTCCATCGGAGAGTGTGTAAAGCTTGAGGAACAGAAAGGGCGCATCAGCATCATCTGCAGTGATGGCAGTGCGGATATTTGACAGAGCCGTATACATCGATCCGAAGCAGGTCAGTACGATTATTGATATCAGGATAATGAACCGCCAGCTGCTGACATGGTCCGAGATCTCCTTGTGAACGATCACCCGGAAAGGATGCATTGCCGTATCATTCTTTCTGATATTAGTATTCATGATTTTTCACCTCCTTCAAAATATCGGTAATAAATATCATCGAGTCCGTATTCCTTTTTATTCAGATAATTCAAACCGGCTCCCGCCTCTACAAGTGTCTTTGCAATATCGGAACCTGCATCACGGGAACACTGGATCATCATTTTGTTGTCTTTAATGTCAATCGCTATTATTCCCTCAACGGATTTAAAGATCTCATTCAACCATCCTGCAGTGTATTTTTCGCCCGGGTGACCCTTTGCCTCAGATATGGAATGGTCGATCCCGGCCTCAATAACATAAGGACTTCCGCTGAAAAGTCTCTCTGCTAGTGCCTGAATGTTTCCTTCGGCCAGAAGTCTGCCATTCACAAATAAACCTACCCGGTCGCAAACCTGTTGCACCAGGTGCAGATGGTGTGAACAGAACAAAACGGTAAGCCCCTGTTCCTTGCTTAACTCAACTATAAGTTCAAGGAATTCCCGTACTCCTGTAGGATCGATCCCAAGTGTAGGTTCATCAAGGATGATCACTTCAGGATTCTTGATCAGTACATCTGCAAGTCCGAGGCGCTGGATCATCCCACGGGAATACTTACCGGCTTTTTTCCCGGCAGCGGCTGTCAAACCCACTTTTTCGATCAATTGTCCGGCCTTTTTCTCTGCTTCATTGCCGGGAATTCCATTCAGCTTTGCCGTAAAAACAAGGTTCTGCAATCCTGTAAGATCATCGTAAAATCCCACATTCTCAGGCAGATAGCCAACTCTCCTTTTCACTTCGATCGGATTGGTTGTGGAATCTACCCCGCACACCCTCACCGATCCTGATGTCGGATCCGTCAGTCCGAGCATCATGAGGATAGTTGTTGTCTTTCCTGCACCGTTCGGACCGAGCAGGGCAAATACCTCACCCCTCCGGATTGTCAGGCTGAGATGATCAACAGCCGTAAGTGTTCCGTAAATTTTTGTAAGATCAGCCAGTTCGATAATATTATCAGCCACAGCTTACCTCCTGCCATATTTTTTGAACAGATACCAGACACTACCTATTGCCGCAAGAATTATAAATATGCCGATCCATCCCAGAAGCATCGGTGTCTTTACCGAGATCCTGAAAGTTGCTTTTGATGATGTTTCTGTAGTTTTGGCTTCAATATTGGTAACATAGTCACCGGCTATTGCTTTCTTATCGGCTTTTATTGTAGCGAAAACCTGTGCATTTTTGCCCGGCTCAATTCTCTCCAATTTCGCAGGTTCAAAGCTGACATTCCAGTTGACCGGAGAGGCAGCACTCAGAGTTATCCCTGTAAGAGGGGATGAACCGGTATTCCTTACGAGAAGTTCCACCTTCTTCTCATCACCTCTTGTAATGCTTGTACTTAACAGACCTGTCGGAGTGGTAAGGTCCATATTAAATGTACCGGTTATAACAACTTCCAGGGTCAGTGCGGCAGTTGTTGCATTGTTTCCTGTACTCACAGGAATCCTGTAGGTCCCGGCTTCAATATTATCAGGCGGATTAATTTCGATGGAAACATCTTTCGTCGTATTTGGTTCAACCTCAACAGAAGTTGCCTGGATATAATTGGCTTTAAAAGTCACAACCCATCCCGGAAGAGCATTTGCCCTCAGAGCATATAACTGTTTTTCAGCGGTCCGGTTGTTCAGAACGGCATTGAAAGTAAAATTGGCATTGGCATGACCCTCCATATTGGCCTGCTGCGTTGTCAGTTCCGTCTCGAAACTCCCCTGTTCGGACACTATTATAGCAAGCGGCAATGAATAGTACTCTCCTGCCACAATCCTGAACCTGTATGTCCCTTTGTTTACTTTTAAGGGAACATTTACCTTAAGAGACAAAACTTGCTTCTGGCCCGGCAGTATTGCAATCTGCCCAATATTCCATGCTCCTGATTTCAACACCCAGGTCCACCCATTTGGCATTCCTGATATCACTACACCAAGGTTTTTGAGCTCCTTTGAGTTGTTTATCAGATCAATGCTGTAATCAACCGATTCTCCGGGCGGAACCGAAATTCTTGTATAGGGTGTGTACAAAGTGACGCTGTCGGCCAACGAGGCCGCATGACCACTGATTGATGTTATTCCGAATAACAGTAATAAAAATAAGCTTAACCATTTACTGCGGCCTGACATAATAGATCCTCCATTTTTAAGTGAATTTTATAGGATAAGTAAATTTTACTTCGGAAGGCAAATTTAAAACCTGTCTTGATTATTTAAAAATCTAACTTTTAAAATATTTTGTCAAAAATCTTAAATTTTTGTTAATATTTTTCCGGGGATGGATAATCTTTTTACCAAATCTCTCATTATTAATAATATAACTGGTCAGCGTTTAAACATTGCGTACTTTTCAATTTTTTTACCCGCCGGAGAGTTAACGGAGGATGGCCTGGCGACTTTTGCGGTTAATAGCTTCTTTTCTGACAGATCCGGCATTATTTTCCCGGACAGGACGAACAAGTGTCATCAATAAATTGTTTCATGTATGCAATTTCATTGCATGCTATTTATAAATGGACAATTTGAAATTCAATGTTTTTATGGACTTAAGCAATAAAAAATGTGTTCCCTGTGAAGGTGGAGTACCACCCCTGACCCCGGCAGAGGTTTCTGAACTCAAAAAGAGTATATCAGCCGGCTGGGTCGTTCTGGAAAACAAAAAGATTCAGAAGGAATTTTCCTTTGTGAATTTCAAGCATACCATGGAATTCGTTAACAGCGTGGCTGATCTGGCTGAAGAACAAGGCCATCATCCCGATATGCAGGTACATTACGGAAAAGTCATTGTCGAATTCTGGACACATGCCATTAACGGATTATCGGAGAATGATTTCATTATGGCTGCCAGGATTGACAAGTTGTAATATCCGCATTCCAGTAAAGAGTATTTCTGTAATCCGGGATCCTGCTTAACCTTATTGAGTCAATACTGTAATCAGGCTGATAAAAATCCTTCTTCCCCAGACTCCCTTCGAACACTTGTCTGAAGAGAGAAC
>CAZKMH010000138.1:0-8563 GCA_964553395.1 uncultured Rikenellaceae bacterium
ACAATGTTATTCGGTCCCATTCTGTCTCCGATATCATCCCTTGTCAGGGTAGCCGTATGCGTGAGTCTCTTTGGATTTCCGCCTGCACCCGGTATTAGAAAAACCTCACTGTTCCCGTCGTACTGCCCTGTGAATGCAATTGACCTGCCATCGGGAGAGAACTTTGGGAGAATCTCATAACCGGCATCCGTTGTCAGTTTTCTGGCAAGGCCGCCATTAATATCGACCGAATACAGATCCCCGGCATAGCTGAAAACGATTTTATCGCTGCTTATTGCCGGAAACCTGAGTAATCTTGCTTCATTCTGGCCGGATACCGTTAAGTATATTGAAAACAGTATGACTGAGATTTTATGTTTTAGATTCATGACTGGAAGAAATTAAATTGAGTTTGTCTGCCAATTTAGGAAAAAAATGAAACAATTGGCTGTAAGCAATTGTTTAAAAGCGATTAACCCGTGGAAATCGGGCGAAAATGATCTCAGAAAGTCGTTGAATTTTAAAACAACAGGTCTTTCTTCTCCCTGGGAAACTCCCTTATTACTTCAGGTGAGTTTTTGTCAGCATACCTGTTGCTTATAAGAGGACCTATTGTATGAGCCTTTAGAATATCAGGAGGGCAGGGTTTAAGCAATCCTGCAGCTTCTGAAGGTGTAATGGAAAGGTCAATCCACCTTTTTTCCTCCTCCACAGAGAGAATTGCAGGCATCCTTTTTTTTGTGTTATGTATTTCAGCCAGAAGATCATTAGCATCGGTTGTTATGATTGTGAAGGTGCTGATAATCTCGCCGTTTTGCTTATTCAGCCAATCCGAGTAAAGTCCGGCAAGCGTAAATATCTCAATATCTTTACTAAAGATATACCAGGGTATTTTTTCTTTACCAATATGCTGCCACTCGTAAAAACCTTTGACTGGTATGAGGCATCGTTTCGATTTAAAGGAAGGAGAAAAAGAGGGTTTTGTTTCGATACTTTCAGATCTTGCATTAAATGTTTTCATTCTTATGGCATCGGCATCTTCCGGACTTTTCACCCACGGTGGTATCAACCCCCACTTAAGTAACCGTGCAATGCCCGGTTTATCGGAACATATTACCGGTATTTCGGGGAGGCTGAATGCATGATAATAATAGCTGGGCTCGTACCGGTATTTATCGGGGAAGTCAACGCCATATCTGTTCTCAATCTCTTCTTTAACAAGATTAACGTTAACCGAAAAGCACATGTCCGAAAGGATTATTGATCAGTTAAGCCGGCTGTAAGGGGTACAGGAAGAGAATAGTCCATCAGGTCCCGTTCGGGCTGCTTGTTCAACTCTGATACCACCCTGTACATCAGGTTATTGACGTAAGAATGGATTTCGGGGCCATTCCAGGCGCTTGAATTGAATAAGACCACCCAGCCGGTTCCGTCAGCCTGCCGCTTCATCATACCGGCGCTTCCGGGGAATGATCCTGTTCTCCACCAGGTACCATTATAAATCGTTGTTTTCCAGCCTAATGGAGCCAGATCATTCTGTTGATCTGTCATCAGTTCAATGCTCTCATGAGTAAGAATATCCGGTCTGGTGTCGAAACCATCCACTGCCAGAAGCAGCCTTATCAGGTCGGGGGCAGTTGCGAGCCATGCACCTGCTCCGCCGAGAGCTTCAATGTCATTGCCTCCGTAACTTGGTGATACCAGTTCCCCGGTACCATATATTGAAGGTTTCGGTATAATATCAGGTGGTGTATGATAGGTTACCTCATATGGAGCCTTCTCCGAAGCGAGGTTTCGGGCAAGAGTCATATCGAATATCCCGGCAGGTTCAAGGACATATTTTCTGCAATAATCTTCATAAAGCATTCCCGATACTTCTTCAATTACCAGACCAAGAATACTGTAGCCAAGATTTGAATATGATCTGCCAGTTCCGGGTGTAAAATGGAGCTTTTTATCGAGGGCAAATCTGACTATTTCTTTCGTTTCGACAGGCGGTCTCAATCCCATCTTATCGGCAATTGTAAGGGGCATGAACATCTGATCGCCCCATCTCTGCGACCATCCGCCTTCATGACTGAGCAAATGTGCAACGGTAATCCTGAAGGCTCTTTTATCTTTGGGATTGCTGAAATAAGGATCATTGAGGATTGCATCAGGTCCGAAAATCGTGCTGTTTAACGACAGTTTTCCTTCCTCACAGAGTTTCATTATTGCAATGGCAGTAACCAGCTTTGAAATACTGGCTATGCGGAACTTATTGTAGGGTTGAACCTCTTCTTTTGTAATTGTGTCTGAATAACCGAATCCCCTGGCATATACCAGTTTACCATTCTTTGATACGGCAACAGAGGCGCCGGCAATTGACCATTTCTTCATGAACAACCTCAGGTTCTTTTCAATCGCGGCGAATTCGCTTCCGGATGAATTATCATTGGTCAGCCTTACATTTCCCGGCACAAAATCGTCAGTAAGAATACTGACCTTTTCAACAGCACCCGGATTATAACCAACCACTGTGGCAAAAAGTACTACCAATAATATTTTCCTGATCCTTAACAAATAGTAATATGTTTTCAAACGCAAAAATATAAGTATTCCGGTCAGAATAATAGAAATCTTTAAAAATTATTAATTATTGTTTCATTTTATTCTCAAAATATTTGTTTTACATTGGCTTCGGATGATTGAAATAAAAAATCAAAGAATTAACTTTGCAAAATGTCAGGTAAAAGATCAGTAACGCGTCTGGTAATTTCGGCAGTGATTTTATGTCTTGCCGGCCGTTTAACTGCCCAGCCAGACGCCATTGACACTTCAAGCTATCTTCCCCTCTTTTACGACGGGGCACTGGAATATAACCTGACAATGGCGGCGTCGTTGGGATATAGCTCTGAAATTGAAAGACTTATTAAAGCGGGTGCGGAGGTCGATGTCGAAACCCCCGAGGGTGCCACACCCCTTTACTTTGCGATAATTAACAAAAAACCTGAAGCAGTAAATATGCTCATTCAGTATGGGGCCGATGTAAATAAAGTTGCGATGCTCAGGGAGACTCCGCTGCTTATATCCGTAAGTGTAAGAGATCTTGATATTGCCGAAGCTTTAATCAGGGCAGGTGCGGATATCAACTACCAGGACCGGAATGGTGCAACCCTGCTTCACCGTGCTTCTATCTATGGTCTATTCTATTTTGTCGACCTGTTTTTATATTATGAAGCAGAAACAGATATTAAAGATGATGACGGAACAACCCCGCTCATGGCCGCTATATGGGCCGGCTACCCTGATATTGCCGACCTGCTGATCCAGCATGGAGCCAATATGGAAGCCAGGGATAATGAGGGATTCACACCGTTTCTCATTGCAGCTCAAAATGGTGATACCCTGATGCTTAACTTGCTTCGAAAAAAAGGTGTCGACATTTATGAGAAAAACATTTACAACTGGGATGCTTTATGCCTCTCAATTAAATCTGATCAGATTCAGGCAACGGAATTGCTGATCAAAGCCGGAGATAAATGGGCAAACCCTGACCGGGAAACACCGGATCCTTATGATATCGCATCCAAATACAGGAAAAAAGAAATCATAAACATGCTTGAGAAAAACAATTTCCCGGGAAAATACGATCCGGGATTTGATCAGATGGCATTGCTCCTCTCAACGAAAGCCACAATGCATGATATCTACACAGGACTAAGTCTCTCATTTAAGGAGCCTTTGAGGAACATCGGATTAATTGCAGGTTTTGATACCAAACTGTGGTATACCAGGATACTTACGGAAGAGGGAGAAAATTTATTTTACCAGTACATGGATAAAAGCTCAGTAGCATATGCGGGAGCATTTAAAGATTTCACTCTTACAGACAACATGTTCAGAGGCAATTTTTATTTCACTACCCAGTTAGCAGCCGGTTATTCTTTTGGCAATAAGTTCAAAGGGACTGAAATTGTACCGGAAAATAATCTAAGGATATTGCCTTCAGTCGGCCTTAAATGGATGAATGACTATATGATCATTTATACCGGGGTAGAATATATGAATACTGATTTTTATAAGGTCGGTCCTGTCTGGGCACGAATCGGCTGTGCGGTCAATTTCTTTTTTGATACTGAAAGGGCTCCGTTAAAAATGATAAAATGGTATTGAAAAACTTCATAAGATCATTTCTGGCAGCATCAGGATTTCTGCTATTTGTAATTTTCTTTTCATGCGATGAGGTGGATATTGCCCTTATAAACTGTAGTGAGTGCACAATTGAAGAGCCAACCAAAGCACAGCTCGAAATGAAACTGGAGAGGTTGACCAGATACACAACCACAAATCCCAATATCCATATTACGATTTATGAGGGAAATCTTGAAGACGGGCTGGTGTTCAAATCGATTCAGACAACAAATTATTCAACAAGTATCTCTGTACCTTTAAATAAAAAATATACAATTACAGCGGAATACTATATTGATGGTAACGACTATATTACAGTAGATTCTGCAACCCCTCATTTAAAATATGACAAGTCTAATTGTGACGAACCATGTTACTATGTCACTGACAGATCGGTGAATCTGGGGCTGAAATATGTAAAATGAGAGTTCTCCCTTTCCGGAGGATTATCAAGCCTTAAAGGTGAACAACGGAATCCCCTTCAAACCTTGCTCCTTTATCAGTTCAATCTCATTTTTCTTCAGCGGTTTTATCTTGTCAGAAACGGTGAGTGCTGTTCGGAACAGGTTCTCGTCTCCGGGAGGCACTGCAGCAGTTACAGGGTGCGACAACGTAAAACGTAATCCCATTAAAATATCTTCAGGAGTAGCGAGAGGTTCATACCAGCATTTGGGATACTTTTTGCGGTCGGCATTCTTTGGCCAGGGTCCGCGTGCCATTGCTTTCAATGCCAGGATTCCCACATTCTTCTCCTGTGCACGGGCAAGTACCTGAGGCCCGAAATTGCCTGCATTCCATGTCGTGAAATTTATAGGAAAGAGGATAGTGTCAAAATTGAACCTGTCCATCATTGCCAGGGCAGCTTCAACTGAATGAGCTGAAAAACCGATGAAGCGTATTTTCCCTTCCTTTCTGGCTTCCAGGAATGTCTCCATCGCACCTCCTGTTCCGTGGATCAAATCTACATCCTTAAGTGTGGTAACAGCATGGAACTGGTACAGATCAAAGTGATCGGTACGAAGGTTTTTCAACGATTGTTCAAGTTCCGTACGGGCTTCATCACGTGTTCTTTTCTGTGTTTTGCAGGCGAGGAAAACATTTTTCCTGTAGGGCTCCAGAGCAGGACCAAGCATCACTTCGGCATTACCGTATGAGGGGGCAACATCGAAATAATTTATGCCTTTATCAATAGCGAGTTTTACTGTCTCTGCAGCTACCGCGGTTGTTGCATCCCTGACAACGATACCTCCGAAACCAATTATTGAAAGCATCTCACCAGTCTTTCCAAGTGCTCTTTTCTCGATCTTCCCTTTTGCCGGTTTTCTCCTAATTGCCGAAAGATCAGCAGGAAACAGGCTGATAATAGGAATTGTGACAGCTGTCGTTTTAATAAAATCACGTCTTTTCATAACAGTTTTCAGGTTTATTTAGAATACAAAAGTAAAAGATAATAAAAATATAACAATTTTCTTAATCATTTTCCCATGGGATAACGCTGAATAGTCATAGGAAATACTCAAAGAACGTAAAAAAATTGATAATCAAAGTTTAAACTTTGCGTCCCTTGCACCTTTACACCTTTACACCTTTGCGCCTTTGTGCCTTTGTGCCCTTACACCTTATTCCTATCTTTACACGAACAAAATTCGTATAAACCAGTTTAATATGGAAATTTCTTTTTTCGATTCATCCTTTTTTAGTTATGTCATTTTACCGCTGTTAATATTCCTTGCCCGTATATGTGACGTTTCAATAGGTACAATACGGATCATTTTTGTTTCCAAGGGAAGGAAATATCTGGCACCTACACTTGGATTCTTTGAAGTGCTTATCTGGATCATAGCCATCAGCAAAATTATGCAGAATCTTGATAATTACGTAAATTATGTTGCATATGCTGCAGGTTTTGCAACCGGCAATTATATCGGGATGATAATTGAAGAGAAGCTTGCCCTGGGAATACAGATGATAAGGGTTTTTGCATATCAGAGAGGTCCTGAGCTTGTTCAGTCGCTTAACAGTAAAGGTTATGGTGCGACTTCCGTTGAGGCTTACGGTGCAAAGGAAAAAGTGCACCTGATTTATACCATAGTACACAGGAATGAACTCGGCAATGTTCTGGAAATTATCGACCGCTTTAATCCAAAAGCTTTCTACACAATCGAGGATATCAAAGCTGTAAACGAAGGGATATTCAGACCAAGACAACAGAAAAATATGATCCCATTCGCATCTGTATTGAGGGAGTGGCGGAAGGGGAAGTGAAGAAGAAGTGCCTGGAGTTGGCAATGGGCAGTTGGCAGTTGGCAATAAGAAATAATTAATTAGATTTGATAAAACTTAATTTTAAAGATATGGATCAGTTCAGCAGCCATCCGCTTTACCGTAAACATAATCTTGACAGTGTTATGAGCACCCTCTGGGCTTTTTATAAAGACAGGTTTGTGGTATTGTTCATTGCATCATTCATAATGTCGCTGAGCATGCAATTGCTTACTCTTACATTTGATATCAAGGGATTAATGACAATTACAGTTCCGGAGGAGATACTGGAAAAAGTGAGGAGTATGATCTGGCCCATTGCCGTGATATCGCTTTTAAGCATTCTATTCACCAATATCCTGCAATATTATGTCATATACAGCCCGGTTGACAGCAGCGTTACGATGATCTCATCGATTTATAAATCGTTGAAATATTTCTTTCCATACCTTATTATAATGATACTCCTGGGATTTATGGGCTCATTTGCAATGGTCCTTGGCCTGTTTATCCTGATTATAGGTATCTTCTTTGCAATGCTTTACATGGTTACATTATTCCTTTTTGTATTACCGATACTGATGGTGGAAGGGACAGATATCGGTCATGCGATTGGCCGGACATTTATCCTGACTCACAGAGGTTTCTGGTCAAATATTGGCTGGGTGGCCGTATTCTTTATTATATTAATGGTTACTATAATGATCCTGTCTTCTCTGGTCCTTCTGCCTTTCACAGGAAGTTTCCTGAAAGTCCTTACAAATCCCGGGGAAGCAGCTGATGCCATGAATTTTATGACAAATCCGATATACCTGATCCTGTCGGCACTCATCAGGGCACTTTATTTCCCTATGGTTCCGATACTTGGGGCTATACTTTATTTTAATGGAAAAGCCAAAGAGGAAGAAGTTCCAACGCCTACAATCGGAAACAGTTAATTTTTATTCACCACCTTGTCAACTCTTGCGGTTTCATCAATCAGTTCCCGGAGTTCTTTAATGTGGTTCAGATATACCCCCCTTGGATTTGTATTGTATTTTTTACAGAGTGATGCGGCATAACCCACGGCAACACCCATCTGACCTGTTGTATGCTGGACTCTGGGTCCGCCCAGACCTACATGTGAACAGCTGAAACACCTTCCCGCCATCAGAAGATTTCTGATATTTTTTGAATAGAGACTACGGTAAGGAATATAGTAATGGTCCACTTTATAAAAGAGTGCTTCAGAAAGGAAATCAGGTTGTGAAGGATCCTTAAGATTCTGCTGATAGTGAACATCTATATCTCTTTCCTCCATTGCAACCACATCAGGAAATTCAACCATCTTTTTTTCATCCATGAAAGTATAAATGTAATCGCCAACTAGTCTCCTGGACTCCCGTTTTCCAATCAGGTAAGAACTCCATTCCAGGGCAAGATTTGCATTTTCGGGAAGTTTCTTTGAATTGAAGAAGGATCCATAGATTGCCTTAAGCATATGGTCACGTATCTGTTCAGCATCATCAACCTGGTGCAGATCATTCCGGGAGAACTCCCATTTCCATGTTCCCATTGTAGCTGAATAAGCGCCGGCAACTTCCATAGCCCAGGGTACTTCGGGAAATGTAACAGGCTTTCCGGTATCGACTGTCCTCCACAAAACGGAAGCTCCCATTACCCTCCCATCTCCCTTTGCGGGACTCCACAACTCCTTATGCAAATCCCAGTTCTCATTATATTTTGAAGAATCTTCCCGGCCGTACATGTATTCTGCTCCTGACCAGTACCCAATCCAGCCATCTCCCGTGCAATCGATAAAGAGTGGAGAAGTAAACCGCATGGTTTCACCTGATGAAGTATGACGTGCATCAACTGAAGTAATTGAATCAGAAGTCACACTAGTGGTAAAAGCCCTCCAGTTGAGGAATATTGATATGTTTTCATACTTCTCCATATTTTCATGTCTTTTTTTATCGTCAAATACTGCATCCGGAGATCCGTTGGGCCACCATACAGTGTTCAGCATGCTGAGAATTCTTTCTGATTTCCAGGTAATGCCTTCAGTATGAACACGAATTTCGCTGCTTGCATTACCTCCCAGTACCGGACGATCGTGGATCAAAGCCACCTTCAATCCCTGTTCTGCAGCTGCAATTGATGCAGCACA
>CAZKMH010000139.1:0-606 GCA_964553395.1 uncultured Rikenellaceae bacterium
GAAGATGAATGAGTACCTCTCAAGGATGGTGATCGAACGTAACAGGATGCTTGAGAAGCAACTGTTCGATAATATAAAAGGTCAGCCCGGAGTGGGGACATTACCAAACGGGGTCTGCTATATCATTGTAAAGGCAGGTAACGGATTGAGGCCGCTGGTTACCGATTCAGTTTCGATACATATCAAAGGGTATCTGCCTGAAGGCAAGGTGTTTGAGGATACATATACACGGAATACACCACTTAAAACCGTTCCGGCAAATCTTATAGCGGGAATGAAGGAGGCTCTTCAGATAATGCCTGCCGGTTCGGTATGGCGGATCTTCATTCCGGCTTCACTGGCTTATGCCGACAAAGGTGTTACGGGTGTTATCCCGCCTTACTCGGCAGTGGTTTTTGATGTTGAATTATTGGGAATTATTAAATAATGATTATCCTCTTCCTCCCCCTCTTTGCGAAGCAGAGAGGGGGCCGGGGGGTGAGTACATGAGATGCAAAGGAGAAAGGCAAAAGGCAAAGGGAGAAAGTTGAGGGATACGGAGCAAATTAGTGTTAATTAATTAACAGTATGACGGGAAGAGACAAAAAAGTATTGCAGATTCAATAC